>USDZ01000072.1 GCA_900553525.1 uncultured Oscillospiraceae bacterium | reverse complement strand
GGTCAACGTGGGCCGGTACGATGAGAAGTTCGACATGCTCGCCCAGGCCTCCAAGCAGGTCCGCGGAGACGGCGGTGGAATTAAAAAACAGAAGATTAACCAGAAATCCCAGCAGTACCGCAAGCCCCATCCCCGTCGGGAGACCGAGGCCGAGCGGCTTCGCCGTATCCAGATGGAACGGAAAATGAAGCCGATCACCATCACGGTGGGCGAGACCATCACGGTTGCGGAACTGGCGTCCCGTCTGAAGGCCACGGTGGCCGAGGTCATCAAAAAGCTGATGGGACTCGGAGTGATGGCGACGGCCAACGAGGAAATCGATTTCGACACCGCTTTCCTGGTGGCGGGCGAGTTCCACGCCAAGGTCGAGCGGGAGGTAGTCGTGACCATTGAGGAACGGATCATCGACGACAGCGAGGATGCCGATGAAAACCTGAAGCCCCGGGATCCGGTCGTGGTCGTGATGGGCCACGTCGATCACGGCAAGACCTCCATCCTGGACGCCATCCGCAAAACCAAGGTGACACAGGGAGAAGCCGGCGGCATCACCCAGCATATCGGGGCGTATCGGGTTAAGATAAACGGCCAGTCCATCACCTTTTTGGATACCCCCGGCCACGCGGCGTTTACCGCTATGCGCGCCCGCGGCGCACAGGTGACCGATATTGCCATCCTGGTCGTGGCGGCGGACGACGGCATCATGCCTCAAACAGTCGAGGCGATCAACCACGCCAAAGCCGCCGGAGTCTCCATCGTCGTCGCGATCAACAAAATGGACAAACCGGAGGCCAATCCGGATAAAGTCATGCAGCAGCTCACAGAATATGAACTGGTGCCCGAGGAATGGGGCGGCGACGTCATCTGCGTGCCGGTGTCCGCTGTGACCGGGCAGGGGATCGACAAGCTGCTCGAAACCGTGCTTCTCGTCGCCGAGGTGAAGGAACTCAAGGCGAATCCGGATCGGGCGGCGAAGGGATCGGTTATTGAGGCGCGGCTGGATAAGGGCCGTGGCCCCATTGCAACCGTCCTGGTCCAGAACGGCACCCTGCACGCCGGCGACGTGCTGGTGGCGGGTTCCGCTGTCGGCCGGGTGCGCGCCATGACCGACGACAACGGGCGCAAGGTCAACGAGGCGGGACCGTCGGTCCCGGTCGAGATCATGGGACTTGACGAGGTGCCCACCGCGGGCGATGTCTTCAACGCCGTTTCCGACGAGAAACTCGCGCGGGAACTGGTCGAGCAGCGCCGTCAGGCTGCCAAGGAAGAGCAGTTCAGCCATTATCAGAAAGTGACGCTCGACAACCTGTTCGACCAGATGCAGCAGGGCGAGATGAAAGAACTGCGGGTCATCGTCAAGGCCGACGTACAGGGATCGGTGGAAGCGGTTCGCCAGTCCCTTGAAAAGCTGTCGAACGACGAGGTGCGGGTGCGGGTCATCCACGGCGCTGTCGGCGCGGTCAGTGAAAGCGATGTCATGCTCGCCGATGCGTCCAACGCGATCATCGTCGGGTTCAACGTCCGGCCGGATCCCCTCGCGCAGGCGGCCGCGGAGCGGCAGAACGTGGATATGCGGCTCTACCGCATCATCTACGACTGCATCGAAGAGATCGAGTCCGCCATGAAGGGGATGCTCGCGCCCAAGACCAGGGAGGTTCTACACGGCCGTGCCGAGGTGCGCCAGGTCTATAAGATCACGGGGGTCGGCACCGTTGCGGGCTGTTATGTCCTCGAAGGCAAGGTCTGCCGCAACGACCTGCTGCGGGTTGTACGGGACGGCATCATCATCGCCGACGACAAGATGATCTCTCTCAAGCGTTTCAAGGACGATCAGAAGGAAGTCGCCCAGGGATATGAATGCGGAATCGGTCTGGAGAAGTTCCACGATATCCGTGAAGGCGACGTTTACGAGACCTATATCATCGAGGAATACCGGGATTAAGCCAGAGGCTTAGCCGGGTTCCGGATCCCTTTTGCGGGGGAAAGGCGGGTGAAAACCCATGTCCAGCTATCGGATGGACCGGACCAGCGAGGACATCCGGCGGGAACTGACGGCTATTCTCCGCACCGTGAAGGATCCCCGGGTGTCCGGGCTGGTCAGCATCGTGCGGGTAGAGGTCAGCAGCGACCTGTCCTACGCCAAAATCTATATCAGTTCCATGGACGGTCTGGACGCCGCCAAAACAGCGGTCAAGGGCCTGACATCGGCGGCGGGCTATATCCGCCACGAGTTGGGGGCCGCGATGCGGCTGCGCCACGTGCCGGAACTTCGCTTTATCGCCGACGACTCCATCGCCTACAGCGCCCATATCGCGCAGACCCTTCACGATCTGGAAAAGCAAAACCAGGCCGACGGGGACACCGGCGACGGATGAGACGGACGGAGGATATACAAAGGCGGCACGGGCCGGAAAACCCGTGCCGGGACAAGGGGGAATCTGTATGAGCCAATCGGTGACGGTGGAGGAGGCCGCCGGCCTGCTGCTGAAGGCGGACCGGATTCTGCTGCTGACCCACCAGTATCCGGACGGCGACACGATCGGTTCGGGGTATGCCCTGTGCCGCGCCTTGCAGAGCCTGGGCAAGACGGCGCGGGTGGCGTGTTCCGACGAGATCCCCGATAAATACGCTTATATGACACAGACGGTTCCCTCGCCCGCGTTTGAACCGGCGTTCATCTGCGCGGTGGATGTGGCCGACGCCAAGCTGCTCGGCCCCCGGCTAGCGCCGTATGCGGAGCGGGTGGATCTGGCCATTGACCATCACGCCTCCCACCGGGATTTTCAGCGGTATCTGCTCCTGGATGCCGCCGCCCCGGCAACGGCGCTGCTCATTTACGATCTATTGCCCTGTCTGGGGGCGGCGCTCACGCCGTTTATCGCCGATTGTCTATATACCGGCCTTGCCACCGATACCGGCTGCTTCAAATACGGAAGCACCACGCCCTATGCTCACCGGGTGGCGGCGGCGCTGATGGAGGCCGGGGCACAGATGGAGACGATCAACCGGGTGATGTTCGACTGCAAGTCCCGCGCTCGGGTGGAACTCGAACGGCTGGCGCTCGAATCCATGCGGTTTTATTGGCGGGATCGGCTGGCGGTGATGGCGATCACCACCGATATGCTGAAAAGCAGCGGGGCGGAGGAAAACGATTTGGAGGGGCTGGCCCCTCTGCCGCGCCAGATCGAAGGGGTCTGGGTAGGCGTCACCCTCCGGCAGAAGCCGGACGGGGACTTTAAGGTCAGTGTGCGGACCGGTACCCACGCCGATGCCTCCGCGATCTGCTCGCTGCTTGGCGGCGGCGGTCACAAACAGGCGGCAGGATGTGCGATGAGCGGTCCTATCGATGCGGCCGTGGCCCGGATCATGGACGCCGTACGGCAGGCCGTGCCGGGGATCGAGGCGGCTTGACCTGAGACCAGGCCGCTTATAAAGGCCCCTTTCGAGGAGAGCGGAACCATGGACGGTATTCTTTGTCTGGATAAACCGGATCATATGACGTCTTTTGCCTGCTGTGCCGTGTTGCGGCGGCTGGTGGGAGAAAAAAAGGCCGGGCATACCGGCACGCTGGACCCGATGGCTACGGGGGTTCTGCCTGTCTTATTTGGCCGGGCGACACGCGCCATCCCCCTCCTGCCCGTGCAGGATAAACGGTATACCGCCACACTGACCTTCGGATATTGCAGCGACACCCTGGATATTTGGGGAAAGGTGGAACCCACCGGCGCGGATGCACCGGCGCTCGGGGACATCGAGGCCGTTTTGCCCGCGTTCCGGGGCGAGATCTGGCAGGTGCCGCCGATGATGTCGGCCCTCAAGCGGGATGGCGTACGGCTGTACGATTTGGCCCGGCGCGGCATTGAAGTCGAAAGAGAAGCGCGGGCGGTGACGGTTCAGCGGTTGGACATTGTGGACTACGACCCTCAAAAAGGGATTTTGACCTTGGACTGCGCCTGTTCCAAGGGGACATACATACGGACAATCTGCGATGACTTGGGCCGCCGGCTCGGCTGCGGCGCCGTTATGTCGGCGCTCAGGCGGACCGAGGCAGCGGGTTTTGGCCTGCCGGATTGCCTTACCCTAGACGAAGCGCGGGAACTCGCGGCGGAGGGAACCCTGTCTGGCCGGATCCGGCCGGTGGAAGAAGCTTTTGCCTCCTATCCGGCCCTGCGGGTATCGGCTGGCCAGGCGATTCGTTTTTGCCACGGCGGCGCCTTGGCTCTCGACCGTCTAACGGCGGTTCCCACCGGCATCGTGCGGGTACAGGATCCGCAGGGGACGTTTCTCGGGCTGGGCGAGCCTGCGCAGGGGGAACTCCAGGTCAAGCGGCTCTTTTGACGGACGGAGAAGGGGGACTGCTGAATGAAACGGCATGAAAAATCCTGTGGGGCGGTGGTCTTCCGCAACTCTGCGGGGGGACCGGCCTTTTTGCTTATCCGTCACGTCAACGGCGGGCACTGGGCTTTTCCGAAGGGGCACATGGAACCGGGAGAATCGGAGGAAGAGACAGCGATCCGGGAGATCCGGGAGGAGACCGGCCTGTCGGTCCGTCTGGACACGGGGTTTCGTCGGGCCGTCCGGTATGCGCCCAAACCCGGCGTAGATAAGGACGTGGTGTATTTTCTCGGCTCGCCCGATCCGGACAAAGGGCCGGCTCAGGCCATGCCTCAGGAGGAGGAAATCCGGGAACTGCGGTGGCTGCCGGGGGAGGAGGCTCTTCGTCTCGTGACCTACGACAACGACCAACAGGTGCTGGAAGCGGCTATCGCATATATTGGCCGGACCAGAAAGGCGTAAACAGACGATGGAAAAGCACACATGGGACAATGGCCTGCGGGTCCTGCTTCTCCCTGAAAAAGAGGCGATGTCGGCCTCGGTGGACATTTGGGTGGAGGCGGGGTCCCGGTATGAATCGCCGGCGGAACAGGGCATCTCCCACTTCACCGAACATATGCTGTTCAAGGGCACCGGCCGTCGGACCGCCCGACAGATTTCCGAGGAAATCGACGGACTGGGCGGTACCCTCAACGCCTATACCACCCGGGCGTACACCCGCTACTATGCGCAGGCGTTGGCCGCCGATCCCCACCCGTCCGGGCCGGCACAGGTGCTGGACATTCTGCTCGACATGCTGCTGCATTCCCGTTTGGATCCGGAGGAGCTGGAGTTGGAACGGGGCGTGATCCTCGAAGAGATCGCGATGTACGAGGACATCGGGGAGGATTTGGCCCACGAGGCGCTGTGCGGCGCCGTGTGGCCGCAGTCGCCTTTGGGCCGGCCGGTCTGCGGGTATCCCGAGACGGTCGGGGGCATCACCGCCTCCACTCTGCGGCGGTATGTCAGCCAGACCTATACGCCGGAGCGGATGCTGGTGGTTCTCGCGGGACATTTTGATGCAGACGGCCTGCTTCTCCGATTGGAGGAATCGCTGGGGAGGAGGCCGCGCGGCGCCGGACGGCCGGCGGCGGACACGCCCGGGTTTTGCCCCGGGATCACCCTGCGTGCCAAGCCGTTTGAGCAGGTGAGCTTCGAAATTGGATTTCCTGGCCTGGCCTATGACGATGAACGCCGGTATGCCATGATGCTGCTAAACTTTATCGTGGGCGGCGGCGCCTCGTCCCGGTTGTTCCAACGGCTCCGGGAGGAGAGGGGCCTGGTCTATTCGATTTATTCGTCCCATGAGGCGGCGGCAGGAACCGGGCTGTTTACTGTATCCGCCTCGGTTGCTCCCGCCAATCAGAGGGAGGCGCTGCGGGAAATCCGTGGGGTTCTCGACGATCTGTGCCGCAGCGGCGGGGTCACCCCTGCGGAACTGGAAAGGGCCAGAGCGCAGATCAAAGCCTCGGTCATATTGGGAATGGAAACCGTCGCTGCCCGCGCGTTTTACGCGGGCCAGACCCAGCTTTTCGCCGGGCGGGAGATTCCGGTGAGGGAAACGCTGGATCGGCTTGACGAGGTGACGCTCGAACAGGTGCAGGCTCTTGCCGCGTCGATGTTCGAAGGGCCGTGGGCTTATGCCGCGGCCGGCCCGGTCTGTCCGGCTGAGGATGTACAGGCGGTGTTCGGCCGGCCCTCTAGGTAAAGTCAATTTGGATCCGCGGGCCCGGCCCGCGGATTGGAAAAGGATGTGTCTATATGCCGGATCAGTCCCTTTCGGATGCGAAAAGGATCGTGGTGAAGGTCGGGACATCGACCCTCACCTATGAAAACGGAAAGCTGAATATCCGGGCGATTGAAGCGCTGTGCAAGGTGCTGTGCGATCTGCATAACGCCGGAAAAGAAATCGTCCTGGTCAGTTCGGGCGCCATCGGCGTGGGGGTGGGCAAGCTGGGCTTGCCCGCGCGGCCCGCCAGTACCCGTGAAAGACAGGCGGTTGCGGCGGTCGGGCAATGCGAGCTGATGTTCATTTACGACAAGCTGTTCGGGGAGTACAACGGCACGGTGGCGCAGATTCTGCTGACCCGGGACATCATGGAAAACGATCCCACCAAACAGCATATTCTGGACACGTTTTGCACGTTGCTGGAGATGGGGATCATTCCGGTGGTCAATGAGAACGACACCGTTGCCATTGATGAACTGGCCGGCGCCAATTTCGGTGACAACGACACCCTTTCCGCCATGGTGGCTTCGTTCCTGAACGCCGACCTGCTGATCATGCTTACCGATATGGACGGCCTGTACGACGCCGACCCGCGCAAAAACCCCGGGGCCAAACGGATTCCGGAGGTCCGCCGGATCGACGACGCGCTGTTCTCCCTGGCCGGAGGTTCCGGGTCCAATCGGGGAACCGGCGGCATGACGACGAAACTGCACGCCGCCGCCGTCGCGCAGAAGGCCGGAATCCCCACCGTCATCATGCAGGGGTCTCAGCCGGAGCGGATCTATGATCTCCTGGATGGGAAGCCGGTGGGCACCCGTTTTCTGCCGTAAAGACAGGCAGGGAGTGGAATTTCGAGTGGCGCCTCATTTTGTCATTTCAGCCTCGTTTTCACGCGGGGACACCGCGTTTCGGAACAATCCGGAGCAAAAATTAAGGAGGGGTTTTTCATGCGGGGAGCTGCGGGCATTTTCCGGATCCTTTTCTGGATTGTCCTGGTCCTGGTGGTCGCCATACAGATCGTCACCATGGTCAGCATCCAAATGAACAATGCCAACGCCGTGGAGGCGGGGCAACACGACAAAGTGCTGTCTATCGTGCCTCTCGCTGCCGCGACCGTGCTGATGGTGGCGGGCGCGGTGCTGTTCGAGGCGGTCTCCAAACGCCGGTACATCGGCCTGATTCTTTGCGCCGTGGCGGGAGTCGTCTTTTTCCTTTACGCCTTTTCCATCCGGGATGCCTTCCCGGTCCGCGTCGGATCGTGGGGACAGGATGCCGGAGTATCCACGGCCCGCATGATATGGCGGCATATGTCGCCTGTTCTCGTCCCCGTTTTGATGCTGGGCGCCTGGCTGAGCGAACGCTCGGCCGCCAAAAGGCAGCCGATATCGGATAAAACCGGGTTTGACCTGTCCGGCGGGCCCTTGTTCCGGGACGAGGGCCGTTCGCATACGAAAGCCGAAATCGAGGCTCCGGCGGCATCCCCTTCGGACGATGGGCATAGCGGACGGGGAAAGAAACGGGAGTAATCAGGCCGCCCGTCCGCAGATGGCCGCGGGCAACATCTGTTTTGATAAAAACCCGGAATGGGACGAAGGAAAGTCTCATTCCGGTTTTTTTGTTGACGGAAAAACCGAAGCGTCACGCCGGGGCAAAGCAAGCCGCCCGGCGTGACGCTTTGTTTGTGCCGGTAAAAACAGAGCGTGTTCGAGTCCCAGGCCCCGGGAGTTCCCGCCGGGGCCTCGGCGGTTATGCAGAACGGCCGGTACCAGCGGGAATAGGACCGGCGGGAGGCCGGGCTTCGACAGCATGGAGGCGGATGTGCTGAAAAGGAAAAGCGCCGGCCTGGCAATAGTTTCCGCGGGAGAGAGATATAAAAGGTAAACATAATGTGAAATTTATTCACAATACTTTCAAAAAATCACCTCCTCTGACAGGTGTTCCGGCAGGTTCTGTTCTTTGGTCAGCATATCGTAGCGTTT
>USDZ01000071.1 GCA_900553525.1 uncultured Oscillospiraceae bacterium | reverse complement strand
GCGCACTTACATCTACATTGGTTACTTTTCCGTCATTATTCATATCTGCTATATCCGGTGACAACGGTCGCCCCGCCGTGACTGCATCCAGCAGAATACTCACATCTAAATTGGTTATCTTACCGTCCCCATTCAGGTCGCCTTTGACCGCGACACTGTACTGGGAAAGCTGATCGCCGCCCCGGTCGTACAGGACGACCGTCATGCCGGTCGCGGCATATTCGTCGGTCACCTGCGTCTGTCCGTCAAACAGCTTGACGGTGCCGTCGATGCCGGGGTCGATGTCGGCCAGGAAATCTTCGGCCTTCACCGCGGAAACCGGGGCCAGGATCTGGCTGGACGATACGGTGTAACGGCCGCTTGTCATGGTATAGTTCCAATCCCTGTTGTCGAACAGAACGATCTTGGAACCGCTGGCGCCGTTATTCAGATCCCAGTCGCCATGGGCGCCGGAGATGCTGGACTGGGCTTCCAGCCCGTCAAAGGCGGTGTCGTCGGCGAAGCTGTACAGCACTTCCCCGTCGTCGTTGGTGATCTCGAGGTTGGCAAAGGTGATGCTGCCCGTGACGTTCGAGCCGCCCAGGACAAACCCGCCGTCGCTGTATTCCGCCGTTACAGACAGGCTTTCCCATGTATCCGTTTCGCCGGTGAACGTCTCCAGACTGGTGCCGGACGCATTGTTGATATAGTACTTGGCGTTGCTGCCCGATGAAGCGAATTCCTCAATTTTGTATTGTCCGCTCAAGTGCAGACGGCCGGCATTCGACCACGCCGTCGGGAAATCGAATTCCGCAGAGGGACAGGTCCCGGACGTGGACTCGATGCGCAGGCTCCGCTGCGGCTGAACTTTAGAGTGAACCGAAAAGCCCACCTCGCCGTTATAATTCTGGAAAATCCAGTTACTGCGGCTTCCGATCAACTCGACGTTGGTGCCGAGGTTGTCGAAGAGCGTATCCTCGGCGAGGGAATACAGCAGGGTGCCGTCCTGTTTCCGGATTTCCAAATCGGCAAGGATGAAATCTCCCGAAGCGTACCAGCTTCCGAATATGAACCGTTCGTCGCTGTAGGTAGCCCGGGCGACTACCCTCTGATAGCCGTCGGTGTTACCGGTGTAGGCCGGGAAGTACCGCTCGCCCGGACTGTTAAAGACCGAGAAAGTTGCCGCATCGCTTTGCGGGACAAAGTTCTCAACCTTCAGATATCCGATCAGGTAAAGGTTGCCGTAGGACGCCCATTCGGACGGGAAGATAAAGTGGGCCTTGGTGTTGATGTCCGCATCCGGGCTGACATACAGGCTCCGCTCGGGGACATAATCGGGGTCCACCGGGGGCGCGATCACATGCATGGAGGACACGTTGTTCCACCTCTGGAAGATCCACAAACCGCGGCCGCCCACGATGTTGTCGTTATCGTCAAACACAGAAAAGGTATCGTCATCGTTTAGGGAATAAATGACGGTGCCGTCCGCCTTCTTGAATGTCAGGTCGGCGAATTCCATCTGTCCCCTGACGTACCAGCCGCCGAAAATCAGACGGGCGTCGCTGTAGTTCATGGTGAAAGACAGATTGATCCAGCCGTTTGTATCCTGGGTATAGGTGTACATCTCGCCATGGATATTGTTGATAAAAAACTTTCCACCCGCGTCCATGGGATCAACGGACTCGAGCCTGAGTTTGCATGTGACCGTCATGGTGCCGACGTCCTGCCATTCGGACGGGAAAATCAGGTGAGCCGTCGGGTTAATGTCGGACGAAGTGTCGATCAGCAGATACCGATTGGGAAGGATCCAGGTTGTTACGCTGAATTTGGAACCCTGGTTGTTTTTCTCAAACACCCAGTCCCCTTTGGT
This sequence comes from uncultured Oscillospiraceae bacterium, assembly GCA_900553525.1. GTDB lineage: Bacteria > Bacillota > Clostridia > Oscillospirales > Acutalibacteraceae > UMGS1623. The sequence continues at coordinate 6,356 of USDZ01000071.1, read as the reverse complement.
GCCGGCAATGTCCGCCTCCGGAGAAACCGATTCAAAAACCGGATCGGTGGACAGCCGGTAGAGCAGGGTGCCGTCGGAGGCATAGATTCTCAAATCGGCGATCCGCATCTTGCCGCTCGCGTTTTGTCCGCCAAAAACGAACCCGCCGTCGCTGTAATCCGCCGTTACGGACAACTCCTCCCATCCATCCGTGGCGGCCGCATAGGTCTTGAGGGTGTCTCCGTCTGCATTTTGGAGGAAAAAGCGCGGGTTGGTGCCCAGGGAGGATATGGATTCGACCTGGACCTGACCCGTCATCTGGAACGGTCCCTGGTTTGCCCAGGAGGAGGGGAAGGTAAATTCCGCTGTGGGATTGGTGTCGGAGGTGCTGTTGATGATCAGTTCCCGCTGCGGCCCGTCCTTTTGGACGTTTGGCTCATCCTCCACCTTGGTACAGGTGAACTTCGATACGTTGTTATAGGAATGGAAATACCACTGGCCATGCCAGTCGATAATCGGGTCGTCCGGCCCAAAGCCGTCGAGCGCGTTGTCTTCGGCAAAGGAATAGAGGAGGGTGCCGTCCGCCTTCCGGATCTCCAGGTCGGCTATGAGCATTTTGCCTTTGGTGTACCAGCCGCCGAAGAATATCTGGGCTTCGGTGTAGCTCAGATCCAACGACAGGTTGATCCACCCGTTGGTAGCCCCATAGTAGGAAGCCCGTTCCTGGTTCTGCTCATTGTTGACAAACCAGTGGGCGTTTCCACCCAGGGCTTGCACCGATTCGATCTTTACCTTGGCCGTGAGTTTCATGGGCCCCAGGAACTGCCAGTCGGTTGAGAAGACCAGGTGGGCCGTCGGGTTGACGTCGGAGGTGGAGTCGATGACGAGATACCGCTCGGGCCGGTAATAGCCCCCCGTCATGGTGAAAGTCGACTGATTGTTATAGGTCTGGAAAATCCACCGGCCACGGCCGCCCTTCATATCCTGAGTCGGGGTGAAATTGTCGATCGCCGTGTCGTCGGCCAGGGAATACAGCACGGTGCCGTCCGCCTTCTTGAAGGTCAGGTCGGCGAAATGCATTTTGCCTTTCGTGTACCAGCCGCCGAAGATCAAACGGGCGTCGCTGTAGGTCATGGTAAAGGACAGATCGATCCAGCCGTCTGTGTCCTGGGTATAGGTATACATTTCACCATGGATGTTGTTGATAAAGAATTTTCCACCCGCGTCCATGGGATCGATGGACTCAATCTTGACCTTGCACTTAACCGTCATGGTACCCGCGTTCTGCCACTCGGACGGGAAAATAAAGTGGGCCGTCGGGTTGATGTCGGAGATGGCGTTGATGGTGACAGACCGCTCCGGCCGATAGCAGAGGGTGGTTGAAGTGAAAGTGGATTCGTTGTTATAGGTTTGGAAGATCCAGTAGCCCCGGCCGCCTCTTAAATTCTCGCCAGGGGCAAAGGGGTCGATCGCCGTGTCTTCGGCCAGGGAATAGAGAACGGTGCCGTCCGCCTTCTTGAACGTCAGGTCGGCGAATTTCATCTGTCCGGTGACATACCAGCCGCCGAAGATCAGCCGGGCGTCGCTGTAGACCATGGTAAAAGACAGATTGATCCAGCCGTCCGTGTCCTGAGTATAGGTGTACATTTCGCCATGGATGTTGTTGATAAAGAACTTTCCGCCCGCGTCCATGGGATCCACGGACTCGAGCTTGAGCTTGAACGTAACCGTCATGGTGCCCGCGTTCTGCCACTCGGACGGGAAAATAAAGTGGGCTGTCGGGTTGATGTCGGTGATGGCGTTGATCGTGACATACCGGTCGATCCCATTCCCTTGCGCTTCCGCAGAGCTTGGAATTGTCATGAAATCCAAGCCCGGAACAAAACCGATAGCCATGGCTATCAAGGCCAGTCCGGCAACCCACTTACGGCATCTTCGTTTCCATTTCACGCTTTTTCATACCCCTTTCTTTTTTGAATCCCCATAACTGTGCGATCTATATGATTGTCATTATGCCTAGTTTTATTTAACTGTAGCATAATAACTATTACTTATTCACTATATAATACCCGATCGAGATTTACAACGTCTGAATTGTTGTAGCTACAAGTCCAATTTTGTCATATTTTGGAAAATTTGGATTTACCCAACAATGTTGCATTGTGACCGGCCTTGGAGACAAAATCGTAGGGGCGGCCATCCGCTGGGGGATGGCCGCCCCTTGCCGCATATCGACAGCAATACCCGTTGAAAAGGAGATTGGCCCTTATCCGTTATCCATGAAACGAAACCGTGCTGTCGCAGCAAAAGAAATCGGAATCGATCGGATGGGCCATGATACGCGCCCTGAAGTTCCGCGTGTTGCAGATAGCGGCCGGCGTTCCGCCCGACACATCCAAATCCTCCGGCAGGACGAATTTGACGCATTTCATCAGCACATCCCGGCAGGTGGGGTAATGGTGTGCCGGTACGGTCATGGTTTTCATGCCCCGCGGATACTCGTTGCCTTGCGAATCAACCTCGGTCAGGATGATTCCCAACGCCACCCGCTTGTCCGGACAAACGTTTTTAAGGTTGACGTTCAACTGCAAAATCCGGCCAAGGGATTCCAGATAGGCATCGCCCACATCGTAAACCACGGAATCCTGACATCCCTCGATCTCCACGTCCACCGGCACCGGACAGGGTTCCGGCTGCACAACGATGCCGCAATCCACCTGAACCGTGGGCGCAGGGAAGGTGGCCTGGTTGTTTTCGGAGTCGGTGTACGAAATGGATTGATTGACAAGTTTGGTTCCCGATGTGTCGGCAATATGCTGGACAAAAAATTCCAGCGTCGCGCCCTCGTTGGCGGTGGTCCCCAGTTGATCGATCGTCCATTTTAAAGTGGTGGAGTTGATCAGGCTGGCCACCCCCTTGGTCGGCGTCATGATACTGGTAATCGCGAAATCGGAATTGACCACGTCATCCAGCACAATATTGGTGGCTCCCGGCTTCGAGATATTTGCCGCCAGGTCGGCAAACAGGTCTTCCAGTTCCGCATCGTCGGGGGTGATCGCCACATGGGAAGCGTCCGGATCGGTTGCCCAGTCGTTTAACACATTGGGATCGATGCCGTCCGCTCCGACCAGCCCGATACAGTAAATGATGATCCCGGCGGCCCGAGCCGCTGCGGCCACGGGACTGGGATTCGGCCCGGCGGTTGTTTTTCCGTCCGTAAACATAACCATGACCTTTGCGTTTGTGGAATTGGGATCGAACAGATCCACGGCTTGGGTAAAGGCATCGGCATGATTGGTGGAGCCCCCCGCTGTCAAACTGTCCACCGCGGCTTTCAGGGCATCCACCGACGTGATAAGCTGGGTGTTCTGCTGGGCCGTGTCCGCAAAGCTGACGATACCGATCCGGCTCCCGGACCCGATTTGGCCGTCCTGGGTGCCGTCGGTGGCTTCATCGAGGATATCGATGAAGGTTTTGGCGCCGTTTTTCAGATTGGCCAACGGACTTCCCGCCATGCTCCCGGAACGGTCCAGAATGAGGACAATGTCGGTGGGATGGCTGCTGATATCCGGTGAGGCGGCCAGCGCCAGCGTGACCTTTAATGAACCGGAGCAATCGATCCGGTCGGTGCTGATGGTTTTGTTGGAATTGTTTAAGCCCATATTGCTATCTCCTTCATGGATTTGGGCCGTAACGGCCCTGCTCCATCCTATGCCGCTCACCGGGCCGTGGTGCCGGGTTTCCGTCGTCGATACAAACCATCGTCTGTCGCCATTCGAGGCCGCCGCATAGATCCTCCGTCCGGGAAATCCGGCACGCAAAAAAGGGATGCCGCATTTTGCAGCATCCCCCATGTGTTTGCGGATTGTAGCCGCAGCCGGTCCGGCTGTGGTCAGGAACCCCGCGGTCAGATTTTCCGCAGCCGGATGACCCCGTCGATCGCCCGGATTTTGTCCAGGCTCGCGTCGGACGGATCGCCTACCACGTCCAGAATGGTATAGGCATAATCCTTTTTGGAACGGTTGGTCATGGTCTCGATATTGATCCCCTCGGCGGATACCGCCCCGCTGATCTGGGTGAGCATGTTCGGGATGTTCCGATGCAGCACACATAGGCGGTGGTCGGTAGAACGAGGCACGTCCACCGACGGATAGTTGACCGAGTTGCGGATCACGCCGTCCTCGAGATAAGCTTTCAGTTCGTCGGCGGCCATAACGGCGCAGTTGTCCTCACTCTCAGGGGTGGAGGCGCCCAGATGGGGAATGGCGATAACCCCCGGAACCCCCAAAATCTCGTCGGTGGGGAAGTCCACCACATAGGCGGCGACCTTGCCGGAGGCCAGCGCCTCCTTCATATCGGCGGCGTTGACCAGCTCCGCCCGGGCGAAATTGAGAATCCGCACCCCGTCTTTCATCGTGGCGAAAGAATCGGCACAGAACATATCCCGGGTTTCCGGGGTCAGCGGGGTATGCACCGTGATATAATCGCATTCTGCGAAGATCTGTTCCCGGCTGACGGCGTGCTTGACCCCGCGGGAGAGGCCCCAGGCCGCGTCGACCGACAGGAAGGGGTCGAAGCCGTAGACCTCCATGCCGAGGGCATGGGCGGCGTTGGCAACCAGGCCGCCGATGGCGCCCAGGCCAATGACTCCCAGTTTCTTGCCCTTGATTTCAGGGCCGGCGAACTGAGCTTTGCCTTTTTCCACCAGTTTGGTGACTTCCTCGCCCTTGCCTTTGAGGGTCCGCGCCCATTCGATGGCGTCCACAACCTTACGGGAGGAAATGAGCAGCCCGGCGAGGATCAATTCCTTGACGGCGTTGGCGTTGGCGCCGGGGGTATTGAAGACCACGACGCCAGCTTCGCTGCACCGGTCGAGGGGGATGTTGTTGACACCGGCCCCCGCCCGGGCGATGGCCAGCAGCGAGGCCGGCAGTTCCTCATCGTGCAGGGACGCCGAACGCACCAAAATGCCGTTCGGCTCGGCCACGTCGTCCCCGACGGTATAGCCCGCCCCGAAACGGTCGAGGCCGCAGGCCGCGATTTTATTCATCGTTTTGATTTGCATCGAACACCACTCCTTGCATGTTGAATGGGACATTTACGCGTTTTGGGCCTCAAACCGCTTCATGAAGTCCACCAGCTTCTCCACGCCTTCGATGGGCATGGCGTTGTAGATGGAGGCCCGCATACCGCCGACCGTCCGGTGCCCCTTGAGGTTGACGAATCCGGCCTCGGCCGCTTCCTTGACAAACTTGGCGTCGAGTTCCTCGTTGCCGGTGACGAAGGGGATGTTCATCAGGCTGCGGTCTTTTTTGACCACCGTGCCCCTGAACAGAGAAGAACTGTCCAGGAAATCGTAGAGCAGGCCGGCCTTTTTCTCATTATACGCCTTCATGCGGACAAGGCCGCCCATATCGTTCTTCAGCCACTCGAGCACCAGCTTGCAGATATAGATGGCGTAACAAGGCGGGGTATTGTACATCGAGCCGTTGTCGGCGTGAATCTGATAGTTGAACATGGTGGGTGTGATGTCCCGGGCATGGCCGATCAGATCGTCCCGCACAATGACGACGGTCAGGCCGGCCGGACCCATGTTCTTCTGAGCGCCCGCATAGAGCAGGCCGAAGCGGGACACGTCGATCGGCTCGGACAGGATGCAGGAGGAAACGTCGGCCACCAGCGGCACCTTACCGGTATCCGGCAGGGCGGTGAAACGGGTGCCGTAAATGGTGTTGTTCAGGCAGATGTGAAAATAATCGGCATCCGGGGTAAACGTCGCCGGATCCAAATCCGGTATGTAGGAATAGGTTTTGTCCTTGGAGCTGGCGACCACATGGGCCTCGCCGTACCGGGCGGCCTCCTGCTGAGCCTTGCTGGCCCACTGGCCGGTCAGGACGAAATCCGCCTTGCCGCTGCCGTTCATCAGGTTCAGGGGAACCATGGCGAACTGGGAAGAGGCGCCTCCCTGCAAAAACAGGACCTTATAATTGTCCGGAATGCTCATGACGTCCCGGAGCAGAGCCTCGCATTCCTTGATGATCGCGTCGTAAACTTTGGAGCGGTGGGACATTTCCATCACCGACTGGCCCGATCCCCGATAATCCAGCATCTCCTCCGCTGCGGTGCGCAGCACGCTTTCCGGCAGAACCGAGGGGCCGGCGGAAAAATTGTACACTCTGGCCATGTTGTTCCGAACCTCCTGTCAATTGTTGGGCTTTCATATATTCTCTATTGTACTCTCCCGTGAAAAAAGTGTCAATCCATATTTGTGCGAACCTCCGATCCCTGTGCCCAGGACGGCGGACCGGGATGCGTCCCCGTCTTGTAGGATTGTCAAACATCTTGTACAGTCAGGGAAGCAAAGAAAGCAGCGAGTT
>USDZ01000070.1 GCA_900553525.1 uncultured Oscillospiraceae bacterium | reverse complement strand
GGGCAAAGTCGATCTTATTCTGCAAAGTTTTCATAGAAGGTTCCTCCTTTATGCTTTTTCCCCATCCGGGACTTTTTTGTCGGTATGGAAAAACGCCGCGGACTGGTTGGCGTATCCCAGCAGATATAGTTCACTCAGCGGCCGGTCGTTGAAATCCTCGGATGGGATGCGGTCGAGCAGTTCCAACATCAGGGATTCGTAATAGGAACTTTTTCCTGCCCTAATAAGCCTTTCCAAATAAGGGGCCAACTGTTTGCGCAAAAGCGCCGTGGTCCTGGCGGGGTGCTGGGTAAAGGCTGTCTCAAACCGAAGAGCATTGGTGGGGCGGCGGCCGGTATCCGGCGAACCAGCCGTGTACTGAGCATATTTTTCGATCTGGTGAATACAGGCCAGCACCCGGCCGAAAAGATAGCTGCGGTCGGTGCAGGTGTTGTCTACGGACATAGAAAATTCCTCCTTACGATTGCGATGATAATAGCCGCGCACCAAAGCGCAGGCGATGTTCCGAATTTGAGCGGCCTCCCCAGAACCCAGGGAGATGCTGTGGCTTGCCCGGCGGGCAACGGAAAGCATCAAGTCCTGAGGAAAGAGACGGCCTTCTGTGATACAGGGCAGCAGACGTTCAACCGTTTGCTGCTTCAATTTTGAATCCACCCGGCTTCCGTAAGCGGCTTGTGCGATGCTTTCCGGAGAGGGAGCGCCCTCAAACACGGCGGTAAACGCGGTCTGCTTTCCGGTTTCATCTTCTTTGGATTTCTTGGTTTTCAGTTCCCAGGCAAAATTCCGATGCCAATCCTCTAGGTTGTCCATTAAGCGAGAACCATTCAATTCCCGATAGTAGCGGATGGAAAGCCGGCCTTCGGTAGCGGAATCAAGTACCAGTACCGTGATCTGACTATGGGGGCCGAGCTGCTGGCGGTAACCCTTTATGGCTTTATTGAACCGGCGGGCAAACTCCTCCCTGGTTTGAAGATCCGAAACCGGAGGCGAAGTGAAGACCGCTGCAAGTTCATCCTCTCCAGCCATATCGGCAGCGATGTCGTAAGAATCCTCTGTCAGAGAGGGGACGGGTTCCCCTTCTAGACCCCATACCAGGATCGCTTGATCCCCACTGCATACTCCCTGACGCCCAATGAGCCAGCGCAGGGCGCTGTGCGCTTTCTGCGTGGTTTCATAGCCAATGGAGAGGGCCTGCTCTGCGCTTATAAACCGCTCTCCGCGAAAAGTGAAGTTTGTCTCATCATTGCTGGAGATCAACTTGGCTCGGTCGCCTGCGTTCCGGATCTTGTAGGGGCTCAAAAGGGAGATGGGTACTTTCTTGCCCTGCACAGTACAAACACCGATATCCTTCAAAGTGGAAAGGTAATAGTTCGTAAAGCTGTCCCAGACCTCTTGGTCCTCGGAAAGGCAGTCCCCTTCTACGCAGAAACGGACGAAGGTTTCAAACGGATTGCCTCCTGCCGCGGCAAGCAGCGAAAAAATCATCGGGGTATCCTCTTTGGGACCGTTCCACTTTCTCAGCAGACGACCGTCTTCATCGATATAAAAGACATGAGCTTTTACCAGATCTTCTATGAGGGTGCCCTGTTCCAGATAAGCCAGGACGCTCCGTACCTTGGAATGTCCATAAGGCGACTGGCACCAAGCGGTGAGTTGTGTCAGGTACTCTTTCCATTGGGACTTTTTTGGCCCGCCAAAGGCCTCGTAATCCCCGGCGATATACAGGAGTTTATCTACCAGAGGATGAGGGACAGGTCCAGAGGTACGGGCGGAAGATTTTTCTGTACAAGGAATGACCGTCGTGGTCTCATCCGGTCGTAGGACCCGGCCAGACAGGAAGTCTCCTTGGCCGTTCAGTCGGACTTCCACCTGCACCTTTTGGGTTGTGTGGGCTACAGGCAGCAGCATGGTCAGCTCCCAGCCTGTCTTGGGATCTTTCTGTGACTTTCCCACCTGGGGTAAGTTGCGCTCATAGGTCTCATAACATCGTTCTATCAGTCCCATTCGCTGTCACCTCCTGATACAGATCCCCGCAGGGCTGAAAATTTTTGCCGGGAATAAAGGTTTTGAGCTTCTGCTGACGAATGGGACGGATGACCGGACATTCCTCTGGGCGGATAAACTCAATGATACCGTTTCGCATGACCGGCCGCCAAAACCGCTCACTCATCTGTCCGCTGCCGTCTTCGTCTCCATAGGTGATGCCGTGGAGCATCATTCCCAGAGGAAAGGGGGGCGTATTGTCGTAGGCTCCCGAACCTTCTTGAAACTCACAGGGTTCGATATACCCCTGGCATTCCCTTGTCCCCAGGAAAATGTCCCGCCGGCCTCCTCGCTCCAACATGCGTTTGGCGATCCAATAATGCTTGTTTTCATTCCGGTCCCCTGCCAGGTCGGGGCGGTTTTCATTCCACTCGAAGTGGGCTTTGATTTGATACTCCACATGGGTTAGGTAGGTGTAAATCGACAGGTCGTTGGAACCGTTATTGTAGCGGATGGGTCGAATACCTTTGGATTCCGTTTCGATAGGGTTCATCACACGAACGGCATCCGGCACCCAAAGAAATGTGGGTTTCCAATAGCAGCTTTCGAGAATTCCTTTTATCGCCTGGTAGGTGGGCACCGAATAGCTGCACTTTTCTCCGCCGACCCGGGTGATGGGGTCACTAAAGAGAGCGTAGCGCCCCCACGCCCGCAGTGTGATGGTGTTTGAATATTGCAAAATGATCCCTCCTAAGACAGTCAGGTGAAGAGCGGGTCTAACATTTGCGGTTCCGTGATGACGCCTTTCTGTGGATGATAGAACGCGGGAAGCAGTATCCGCAGCGTGTCTTCCCCTGCCGTGCGAATGGCCTGTTTGGATTCCAGGTGATGGAGAGTAGCCCGGCTTACCGCTACGGTATAGGGCTGCAAATTCGGCAACATCCAAGGGGATTCCCGGTCTGAGAGGAGCTGTGCGATCCGTTCCACCCCCTTTCCATAGGGAACTACCACGGGGATGGTTTCGTCGGCAATCGCTTGAAACTTCCCTTCCGCCGTGCCAAACGCCTGGCAAAGCATTCCCGCTTTCGGAAGAGGATGCCCGGAAGAAATAAAAGCGTTCACCCCGGCAGGATTACGGGAAAGCAAGTCCAACAGGGTAGCCTGTTGGGGGCCACCCCCATCGTTCCAGCAAACGGGGTGTGAGAGCGTTTCCTGCTTGTCCATCCTGGCGTAATAGATCTGGTAATATTTCTGAATGGCCTGGGGAGAAAGCAGATCTTCCCCAGGAGGCAGGATTTCCAATAGACGGCAGGTTGCCTGCAGCCCGTCGTCGATTTCCGGCAGGTAGCGCAGATCTTCGTCGGCACAGCGAAAAAGGCAGACTTTACGGCACGGGTCCTCCCCATGGCGGTTGCATCTCCCTGCGGCCTGCAGGATGCTGGGAAGTCCGGCCATGCTGCGGGCCACGCAGTCAAAACTCAAATCCACACCCGCTTCGATAAGCTGCGTGCTGACACAGATCAGCTTCTTATTTCTGGTCTCCAACAGGTCACGGACCTCGCCCAATACAGCCTTTCGATGGGCGGGACAGAGGGCATTGGTCAGGCAGAATAGAGCGGTATCTTGGGGCAACTGACTTTTCAGCTGGTCGAACAGCTTATGGACCGCCGCTTTTGTATTGAGGATGATCAGAACACTGCGGTTTTCTTTTAATAAATCCTCCGCAAAATCGGCCAACGCGGGTGCCCGCACCGGGGTGTTAAGGTTCCACGGCACAATTTGCACCCGGCGGAACCGAGAGAATAGTTCTTCGCTGTAGGGCACCAAGTCTACGGGCTTTGAGAAAACCAGCGGATAGGACACCTCCTCTAGCGGAGGCTGGGTGGCGGTACACAGTACGACGGTGCAACCCATGACCTGAGTCAGGGTTTGAACAGCCAGATTGAACAAGTATGTATCCTGTACAGGTAGCGCCTGGATCTCGTCAAAGAGTAAAATGGAGTTTTGCAGTGCCTGTAACCTTCTCACGTTTTGTCGGGGCGCGGCAAACAACGTGTTCAAAAACTGGACCATGGTGGTGCAAATTACCGGGGCGCCTTCCCAGCGCTGGTTTTGGGAAAGCCAGCGGTCTTTCTCCTCTTCGTCTCCAAGGGCGGCGGTCACATCGGAATGATGCTCCAACACGGCCTCCGCACTTCCCACAGCATCCCGAATGCACTGCGTATTCTGTCCGGTAATGGATTTATAAGGAGCGACATAAAAGACATGGCGGGCGTTTTGGCGTTGGGCCATTTGCATGCAAAAGCGCAGGCCTGCGTAGGTTTTTCCTCCGCCAGTGGGAATGCAGAGCCGATATATGCCGGGAGGAAGGCTCCGCCCTGCGTCTCGGCACTGTCGGGAGAGTTCCCTTCGAAGTTTATCCACGGGGTATCGAATGGGGAGAGATTCCACTTTTTCCTCCACCCGTTGGGCCAGGGTTTCCCAAAGAGAGCGGCGCTCCTCATCCGAAACCGTTTGGGGAAGAGACTGGTTATGCATAAAACAGGCGGTATCCGTCCAGTCGGCATCTATGAGGGCACTGAATAGAAACCGTTGGACCATTCCCAGGGCGAAAGCAAGACTGTTTTGAGAAATCTCCCCTTTTCCGGGGAAACAGCGAACCAGCTTTTTTACCAGGTGCGTGACCTCCTGGCTGGCGGAACGGATCCGTTCCTCGATCTCCTGCCGGTTACCACATTCTCCAAAGAATCGGCGGACACATTCCTCATAGGAGGTGGCCGTTGGAGCGGCATACATCCGTTCCATCCATGCGTCTTTTCCATCCAAAGAGAAAACGTCGCAGCGACCGCTGTGGTGACAGCCGATGGCCAGAGCGCCCATTTGTGCGGCAATGCATCCCGCTGTGGTGTCGAGCCGGTGTTCCCACAGCCAGCGCATCCCTGCGGAGGAATGGTTGTGTTTTTCCGCCGTCTCGCCCCGCAGATGGGCCTGTACCTGAGAGGCTGCTTTTCCCATATCGTGGAACCGGCCTGTAAGATATCCCAAGTCCATGAGCTGAATGCCCTTGCAGGCTTGAGCGCAAAGTTCTGCTACCTGACGGGAATGCTGTTCCAGGGTCTGAACATCGGAAGCAGATCCCCCAGAAGGATGAGTATGGGCGAGCAATTGATTCAGGTTTTCCACCTCCCAATTAAAAATAAAATTTTATCAAAAACTTCAATATAAACAAGAATAACACAATAATCAACAATTTACAACATATTTTAAAATAATTTTTGTTCAGTTAGAGACATGGATAAACATGTGAAAGCGGCTTTTCTAAATTGGAGAGGCCGACGTTTGGCCATAGAGATGATGCCTCGCGGCCCGATTTTTTGAAAAATTTTCTGTTGGCAAGGCCGCCTTTAGTCAGTCTCTACACCAGATCCGGATCCGAAGGCCATAGAATCCAAGTTTGCCTCTATACGCCTGCTCATCCCCGAGACAAATAGAGACGCCTTTTATGAATGTCGCTCTGTTCGCTCTGTTTGGTTTTGTCTTATCCACAAAAAGAGGCGCCGTACATTCCTATATACGGACAAGAAGGGGCCAGCTGCAAAAGAATGCCTTTTGCAGCTGGCCCCTCGAAAAGTCCTTGCGGGTTATAAATTGTGGGCATATTTTGTGCCTTATAGACGCGAAACCCGGATTTTCCCGATTCCGGCTATTTATACAATATGGCGCGCCCCTTTCTTTCGGAGAGAATACCGAATTAGAGGGCTTTTTTGCGATGGGTCAGGCAGACGGCGGCCAATGCGCAGACGGCTGACGCGGCGGGAATCCAAATCAGAGAAACCTGTCCCGTCGAAGGGGAAGAGGGTTCGGAAGATGTGGAAGAAGACTCGGGCAAGAGGATACCGTCTGTAAAGATATCCCGATCCACGTTGCCGTCCACACCCGGCACGCTGTCGGACGCATCGTACTGCCAGCCGGCCCAGACGGTCCAGGTGTCGATGTCAGAGGGTTTCTCCACATCGTATTCCGCAATCCAGAGGGGATAATCGGTGATGGCTCCACGGTAGACATGACCAGCGTTATAAGCGTTGGTGTAGACGCACAGAGCCAATCCGGAGAGTTCCTCCGCTTTTTGCAGGAACGCCAGTGCCAGCTCGTTCACCGCGGCACTGTCCAGGCCGTCCATGACGAATTCCATGGCCGGACGGCAGTCGGCCTTTTTATCCCGGACCAGTGAGGCGAAATGTGCCGCCTGGTTTTCGGATTCCGTCCGGCTTTTTGCGTCCACATAATAGTAAAACCCGACTTTCATGCCGGCCGCCTTGGCTTGCGTGTAATTGCGTTCGAAGTCGGGGTCGGTGTAATCGCCGCCGCCACCCGCGCGGATATATACGATGCCGTATCCGGCTGCCTTAACTTGAGAGAAGTCGATGCTGTCACCCTGCCAGCGGCTGATGTCGATACCGTTGTATTGGGGTCCTTCGACCGGAGAAAGTGCCAAGGCGGATATGGCCGTGACCGCCAGAAAAGCGGCACAGAACAGGATACCGCTGAGCCGCTTCCCGAAATTTCGTATTTTCAAGTGAATAGCCTCCTTTGGATATAGGAGAAACCATAGCGATGCCTGTACACACCCAATATATGCGGAAATCGGACTGAAGGTGAAAGCTCTCCACAGAAAAAGAACAAATGTTTGAAAATGGTGGAAATCCCCTTGCTTTTCACCGCCGCATCGTCTATAATCAAAGGAGTGAAACAGCGGGCCGGCGGGTAAGCCGGCAAACGTGGAAAGTGAGGGCGCGTTTAATGGCGGAAGATAGGAAAAAGGCGTCGGATAAGGCGAAAGATATCCAGATGGAAAACAAACAGAAAGCATTGGAGGCGGCGCTCGCTCAGATCGAGAAAAATTACGGCAAAGGTGCAGTGATGCGGCTGGGCGAAAATGTGGGAATGAACGTGGACTGCATTCCCACCGGGTCCATGACCCTGGACGCCGCCCTCGGCATCGGCGGTCTGCCCCGGGGCCGGATCGTGGAAATCTATGGTCCGGAGGCGTCGGGCAAAACCACACTTGCCCTCCATGCGGTGGCCGAGGCGCAGAAGATGGGGGGAGAGGCCGCGTTCATCGATGTCGAGCATGCGCTTGATCCGGTATACGCCCAAGCGCTCGGCGTGGATGTGGACTCCCTGTTGGTTTCCCAGCCCGATACCGGCGAACAGGCGCTCGAGATCGCGGAAGCGCTCATCCGCTCGGGCGCCATCGATATTGTCGTGGTGGACTCGGTCGCGGCCCTGGTGCCCCGTGCCGAGATCGAGGGTGAGATGGGGGACAGCCATGTCGGCCTGCAGGCCCGGCTGATGTCCCAGGCGATGCGCAAGCTGGCCGGCGCGGTTGGAAAAACCAACTGCATCGCGGTGTTCATCAATCAGCTCCGTTTGAAAGTGGGGGTGGTCTACGGCAACCCCGAGGTCACAGCTGGAGGCAATGCCCTCAAATATTACGCGTCGGTCCGTTTGGATGTCCGCCGGACCGAGACACTCAAAAACGGGGGAGAGGCCATTGGGTCCCACACCCGGGTTCGGGTGGTCAAAAACAAGGTTGCCCCTCCTTTTAAGGAGGCGGAATTCGATGTAATATACGGACAGGGGATCTCTCACGAAGGAGAGCTCATCGACCTGGCGGTCCGTTTCGGGATTATTCAGAAGTCCGGTTCTTGGTTTTCCTATAAAGAGGAACGCCTATGTCAGGGACGGGATAAACTGAAAGATTATCTGAGGGAACACCGGGAACTGGCCTCCGAGATTGAGGCGCTGGTGCGGCAGGAGTTTCAGAAGCAGACCGCTGCGGCGCGTGCGCCCCGGGAAGAGCGTACGCCGCTGGAAATCCCTCTGGAAGCGGCCGCAAAATACACCTCTTCGGGCGCCAAGAGCAAAATTGACATTGTGGTAGATGAGTAAGCGGTATGATACGGATCATCGGGATACAGAAGGAGCGTGGGCATCAGGTACACCTTGTGCTGGACGGTGCGGAGGATGCCCGAATCGACCAGCGGATATGGGAGGAGTCGTCCTATGAGGTCGGCTCCTCTCTTTCAGAGGAACAACTGGAGGACTTGACTGCGCGTTCTCGGCGTCGGCGGGCGAAAGAAAAAGCGTTATTCCTTCTCTCCAGGCGGGACTATTCCAAGATGGAACTGGCCGACCGACTCTCCCGAGAAAGGGGACGCCGTTGTCCCGAAC
>USDZ01000069.1 GCA_900553525.1 uncultured Oscillospiraceae bacterium | reverse complement strand
ACGATAAGATCCACGCCCGTTCCACCGGCCCCTACTCCCTGGTCACCCAGCAGCCTCTGGGCGGCAAGGCCCAGTTCGGCGGCCAGCGCTTCGGCGAAATGGAAGTGTGGGCGCTGGAAGCCTACGGCGCCGCTTATACCCTCCAGGAGATCCTCACCGTCAAGTCCGACGACGTGGTGGGCCGCGTCAAGACCTATGAGGCCATTGTCAAAGGCCAGAACGTACCGAAATCCGGCGTTCCGGAGTCTTTCAAGGTGCTGGTCAAGGAACTGCAGAGCCTTGGACTGGACATTAAAGTCCTGAATAAAGACAAACAGGAGATCGACCTCAAACAGACCTTCGACGACGACGAGGAACTGGGGATGGTGACCGTCGATGACGATGCGTTCGCCACCGTGGCCAATGAGGACGATCTGGTCGGATACGCCGTGGAAGAACCGGAACCCGACGAGGATACCCTCGCGTCGGATGAGGACTTTGGATCCGGTGCCGAGATGCTGCTCGACGACGAGCTTTGATAAAGGGGAGGACGGAAAGCGTATGATGGAATTCAATGTGTTCGACTCGATTAAAATCGGCCTTGCCTCTCCCGAACAGATCCGCGAATGGTCCTACGGCGAGGTCAAAAAGCCGGAGACCATCAATTACCGCACCCTCAAACCCGAACGGGACGGCCTGTTCTGCGAACGGATCTTCGGGCCGACCAAAGACTGGGAATGCCACTGCGGCAAGTATAAACGGATTCGCTATAAGGGCAAAATCTGCGACCGCTGCGGGGTCGAGGTGACGCGCTCCAAGGTCCGCCGGGAACGGATGGGTCATATCGAACTGGCTGCTCCCGTTTCCCATATCTGGTATTTCAAGGGGATCCCCTCCCGTATGGGGCTGATCCTGGATATTTCGCCCCGTCTACTGGAACAGGTGCTCTACTTTGCTTCCTATATCGTGGTGGAGCCGGGACGGACACCCCTGCAGAAAAAGCAGATCCTCAGTGAAAAAGATTACCGCGACATGCGCGAAAAGTACGAGGACGAGTTCGACGCCGGCATGGGCGCCGAATATATCAAGAAGCTGCTCGCCGAAATCGATCTGGAAGAACTCTCCACCTCGCTGAAAGAGGAACTGGAATCCGCCACCGGCCAAAAACGGGCCCGTCTGCTCAAACGGCTCGAGGTCGTGGAATCCTTCCGCCTGTCGGGGAACCGCCCCGAATGGATGATCCTGGACGTGGTGCCGGTCATTCCCCCCGATATCCGCCCCATGGTCCAACTGGACGGCGGTCGTTTCGCCACCTCGGATCTCAACGATCTCTACCGCCGGGTTATCAACCGGAACAACCGCCTGAAGAGGCTGCTGGAGCTGGGTGCGCCGGACATTATCGTGCGCAATGAAAAGCGGATGCTCCAGGAAGCGGTCGATGCTCTGATCGACAACGGCCGCCGGGGCCGTCCGGTCACCGGACCCAACAACCGGCCGCTCAAGAGCCTGTCCGACATGCTCAAGGGCAAGCAGGGGCGGTTCCGTCAGAATCTGCTGGGCAAACGGGTCGATTATTCCGGCCGGTCCGTTATCGTGGTCGGCCCCGAACTCAAGATGTACCAGTGCGGCCTGCCCAAAGAGATGGCCCTGGAACTGTTCAAGCCCTTCGTAATGAAGCGGCTGGTCGAGACCGGTGCAGCCGGCAACATCAAGTCCGCTCGCAAGATGGTCGAACGGGTCCGTCCCGAGGTGTGGGACGCCCTGGAAATTGTGATCAAGGACCATCCGGTCATGCTCAACCGGGCGCCCACGCTGCACCGCTTGGGCATCCAGGCGTTTGAGCCGGTCCTCGTCGAGGGCCGCGCCATCAAGCTGCATCCCCTGGTCTGCACCGCTTTCAACGCCGACTTCGACGGCGACCAGATGGCCGTGCATGTGCCCTTGTCCGCCGAGGCCCAGGCCGAGGCCCGTTTCCTGATGCTGGCGGCTGGCAATCTGCTCAAGCCCTCCGACGGACGTCCCGTTACCGTGCCCACGCAGGATATGGTGCTGGGTTCCTATTACCTGACCATCGACAAGCCGGGCGAGCCGGGTGAGGGCAAGGTGTTCCGGGACGAGAACGAAGCCATGATGGCCTATCAGGACCATGTCATCGGCCTGCATGCCAAGATCAAGGTCCGCCGTTTCATGGAAATCGACGGCGTCATGCAGCATCGTTTGATCGAGACCACCATCGGCCGGATCATTTTCAACCAGCCGATTCCTCAGGATCTCGGCTTTGTCAAGCGGGACACCGTCGACGATATGTTCCGCTATGAAGTGGAATTCAAGGTGGATAAGAGCGCTCTGTCCAAGATCATCGACAAGTGCATCAAGGTCCACGGCGCGGCCCGCACTTCCGAAGTACTCGACGCGATCAAATCTCAAGGTTATAAATATTCCACCAAAGGCGCGCTGACCGTGGCCGTCATCGACGCGGCGATTCCGCCGGAGAAGAAAGAATTGATCGCCCAGGCCGAGGAGCGGGTGGACAATATCACCAAGATGTACAACAGAGGTCTGCTCTCCAATGAGGAGCGGTATCGTGGCGTCATCGAGACTTGGAATGAGACCACCAACAAGGTGACCGAGGCCCTGAACAAAAACATGGATCCCTACAACCCGATCTTCATGATGTCGGATTCCGGCGCTCGGGGTTCGATCAGCCAGATCCGGCAGCTTGCCGGCATGCGCGGCCTGATCGCCAACACTTCCGGCCGGACCATCGAGGTCCCGATTCGGGCCAACTACCGTGAAGGGCTGAATATTCTGGAGTACTTCATCTCGTCCCGCGGCGCGCGGAAAGGCCTGGCCGACACCGCCCTGCGTACCGCCGACTCGGGATACCTGACCCGCCGGCTGGTGGACGTGGCCCAGGACGTCATCATCCGGGAAGAGGATTGCGGTACCACCGAAGGCATCACCGTTTACGATATTCAGGACGGCAATGAAATGATCGAGCCCCTGGCCGAACGGTTGGTAGGCCGGTATCTGACCGAGGACTTCCGGGATCCCGAGACGGGCGAGGTTGTCATCAGCCACGACACCATGATGGGGGATAAGGAGGCCGACCTGCTGGTAAACCGGTACGGCGTCAAGCGGATCAAGATTCGGTCGGTTCTCACCTGCGAGGCCAAGCACGGCGTTTGCGCCCACTGCTACGGTTCCAACCTCGCGACAGTCGATCCGGTGACGGTCGGCGAAGCGGTCGGCACCATCGCGGCCCAGTCCATCGGCGAACCCGGCACCCAGTTGACCATGCGGACCTTCCACACCGGCGGCGTTGCGTCCGCCGAGGACATCACCCAGGGTCTGCCCCGTGTAGAAGAACTGTTTGAGGGCCGCAAGCCCAAGCATCTCGCGATCATCTCCGAGATCGACGGCGTGGTTCGGCTGGGCGAAGAAAAGAAAAAGCGGATGGTGTACGTCACCCGTAACGTCGACGGCGATGTGGACGAGAAGAGTTACGCCATTCCGTACGGCGCCCGGATCCGGGTGCAGGACGGGGACGAGATCAAGGCCGGCGACAGGATCACGGAAGGCTCCATCAATCCCCACGACATTTTGGCGATCAGCGGGCCGGAAGCGGTGCAGAATTATCTGATCCAGGAAGTGCAGCGCACCTACCGGATGCAGGGCGTCGATATCAACGACAAACACGTCGAAGTTATTGTCCGCCAGATGATGCGGAAGGTCCGGGTGGAGGATTCGGGAGACACCTATCTCCTGCCCGGCGCGATGATCGACCGGGCGGAGTTCGACGCGGAAAACAACCGGGTCCGCGCCCGGATCGAGAACGGCGAAATCCATTTGAAGGAAGCAACCTGTGCGCCGGTGCTGTTGGGGATCACCAAGGCATCTCTGGCGACCGACTCCTTCCTGTCCGCCGCTTCCTTCCAGGAAACGACCCGCGTGCTCACCGAGGCCGCCATCAAGGGGAAGGTCGATCCGTTGATGGGTCTCAAGGAGAACGTCATCATCGGCAAGCTCATTCCCGCGGGCACCGGCATGCGGGTCTACAGCGACGTGGATGTGGTCAATGTCCATCCCTCCGAAAATGATCCGTACATCGCCACCCTGCGCAGCATGCTGGAGGACGATCAGGAGCCGGCCGCCTCTGCCGCTCCCGTTCCGGAAGAGCCTGTCTTGACAAATCTCGAATAGTTGTGATACAATAACCAACCGTGACATCTGCCGCAGAGGGGGAGTTGTCTTGAGCGCTGCACTCGAAAAGCCAGGGGTTTCAGGCGCCAGGCAAACCCTCCGTGCCCTGCGGGATGGTCGGGTTCTCCGGGTTTATATTGCAGAGGACGCGGCGGCCCGTGTGGCGGAACCGGTTCGCTTGGCGGCCGGGGACGTGGGCGTGCCGGTGCTCGAGGTCCCCACCATGCGGGAACTCGGACGGCTGTGCGGCCTCAAAGTCGGCTGCGCCTGTGCCGCCGTCCTCCGTTCGTAGGAGAAACCCCCGGAAACTCCCTTTTGTTCCAAAGAAGGCGTATGGACGCCTCTTTCGGATAAATATGAAACTGTAGGAGGTGTTAGATTTGCCCACTTTTAACCAGCTCGTGCGCAAAGGCCGGGAAGAGATCGGGAAAAAGGCGAAGGCGCCCGCCCTGCTCAAGGGATGGAACTCCAAAAAGCGCATTTCCACCGACCAGAACTCTCCCCAGAAGCGCGGCGTGTGTACCGCGGTGAAAACGTCGACCCCGAAGAAGCCGAACTCGGCCCTCCGGAAAGTCGCCCGTGTGCGCCTGTCCAACGGGATTGAAGTGACGTCCTATATCCCCGGGGAAGGCCACAATCTTCAGGAGCACAGCGTCGTCCTCATCCGCGGCGGCCGTGTTAAGGATCTGCCCGGCGTGCGGTATCACATCGTGCGCGGCACCCTGGATGCGCAAGGCGTCGCCAAGCGTATGCAGGCCAGATCCAAGTACGGCGCCAAGCGTCCCAAGGCTGGAGCCGCCAAGTAAATCCGGCGGTTTTTGCCTATCCATCTGCGGATGGAGATTCCACATTTTCAACAGAGGTTTCGATGCGCAGCAAAACGGGGAATGCCCGTTTTGCCGGCAGTTATCATATATGTCCGGGCCTGCCCCGGGCTTATAGCGGATCTGCCTCGCATCGGCCAACGGGAGAAAGTGCCTTTCGAGTACCGATGATATCATTTATGTGAAGGAGGGAAGTAAAGTGCCGAGAAGAGGTTCGATCGCAAAACGCGATGTTTTGCCTGATCCGCTTTACAATTCCAAACTGGTTACCAGACTCATCAACAATGTCATGATCGACGGCAAACGGGGCGTCGCCCAGAAGATTGTCTACGGCGCGTTCGACATTGTCCGGGAAAAATCCGGGAAAGAGCCGCTCGAGGTGTTCGAGCAGGCGATGGAGAACATTATGCCCCAACTGGAGGTCAAGGCCCGCCGTGTCGGCGGCGCGACCTATCAGGTGCCGATTGAAGTCCGGCCGGAGCGCCGGCAGACCCTGGGCTTGCGCTGGCTGACGACCTACTCCCGCACCCGTTCCGAACGCACCATGCGGGAACGGCTCGCGGCGGAGATTCTCGATGCCGTCAACGGCAACGGCGGTGCCGCTAAGAAGCGGGACGACACCCACAAGATGGCCGAGGCCAACCGCGCGTTTGCCCATTACAGATGGTAAGCCCATACCTGCCCTCCCCGGCATGAGGACCAACCGTTCTCACGGCGCTGTCGCCTGCGGTTCGGGTTCCAATTCCGCTAGAGGCGGCGTTTGCGGCCAAACGAGACAAAGATTAGGAGGACACTTATGGCAAGACAAGTATCGCTGGAGCGCACTCGGAATATCGGCATCATGGCGCACATCGATGCGGGCAAAACCACCACGACGGAGCGGATCCTCTTTTATACCGGCATCAACCACCGTTTGGGAGAAACCCATGACGGTTCCGCTACCATGGACTGGATGGCCCAGGAGCAGGAGCGCGGCATCACGATTACGTCCGCTGCGACCACGTGTTTCTGGAAAGAGCACCGCATCAATATCATCGACACCCCCGGACACGTGGATTTCACCGTGGAAGTGCAGCGCTCCCTGCGGGTGCTGGACGGCTCGGTGACGGTCTTCTGCGCCAAAGGCGGCGTCGAACCCCAATCGGAGACGGTGTGGCGTCAGGCCGATGAGTACAAGGTGCCCCGCATGGCGTATGTCAACAAGATGGACATCATGGGCGCCGATTTCTATCGCGTGGTCCAGATGATGAAGGACCGGCTCAAGACCAACGCCGTTCCCATCCAGCTCCCCATCGGATCGGAGGATACCTTCAAGGGCATCATCGACCTGGTGGAAATGAAAGCGTATATCTATTACGACGATGTGGGCAAGGATATCCGCTGCGAGGAGATCCCGGCCGACATGCTCGAGCAGGCGCAGAAATACCATGAGGAGCTTATCGAGCACGTGGCGGAACAGGACGATGCGCTGCTGGAGAAATATTTTTCCGGCGAAGAGCTGACCATCGACGAGATCAAGTCCTGCATCCGGAAATCCACCCTTGCCAACAAGATGGTGCCGGTCACCTGCGGCACCTCCTACCGCAACAAGGGCGTGCAGAAACTCCTGGACGCCATCGTCGATTATATGCCCGCCCCCACCGACGTTCCTTCCATCAAGGGCGTCAATCCCGAGACGGGGGAGGAAGTGGAACGGCATTCGTCCGACACCGAGCCGTTCGCGGCCCTTGCGTTTAAGATCGCGACGGATCCCTTTGTGGGCAAGCTCTGCTTCTTCCGCGTCTATTCCGGTACCGTCAACGCCGGCACCACGGTTTACAACGCCAATAAGGACAACGACGAGCGGATGGGCCGTATTCTGCAAATGCATGCCAATCACCGGCAGGATATCGAGACCGTCTATGCGGGTGATATTGCCGCAGCCGTGGGCCTGAAAAATACCACGACCGGCGATACCCTGTGCGATGAAAAGCATCCGGTTATCCTGGAATCCATGGAGTTCCCGGATCCGGTTATCCGGGTCGCCATCGAGCCGAAGACCAAGGCCGGGCAGGAAAAGATGGGAATTGCCCTGGCCAAGCTGGCGGAAGAAGATCCCACCTTTAAGACTTACACCGATGAGGAGACGGGCCAGACCATTATCGCCGGCATGGGCGAACTGCATCTGGAAATCATCGTCGATCGTCTGCTGCGGGAATTCAAGGTGGAAGCCAACGTGGGCGCGCCCCAGGTTGCGTATAAAGAAACGGTCCGCCGTCTCGCGGATGTCGACAACAAATATGCGCGCCAGTCGGGCGGTCGCGGTCAGTATGGCCACGTCAAGATCAAGCTCGAGCCCAACGAACCGGGCAAAGGATACGAGTTCGTCAACGCCATTGTCGGCGGCGTGATCCCAAAAGAGTATATCCCCGCCGTCGATGCCGGTATCCAGGGCGCCATGCAGTCGGGCGTGCTCGCCGGTTATCCGGTGGTGGACGTCAAGGTGACGCTGTACGACGGTTCCTATCACGAGGTCGACTCCTCCGAAATGGCCTTCAAAATCGCCGGTTCCATGGCGTTCAAGGAGGCGATGCGCAAGGCCGATCCGGTCCTGCTTGAGCCGATCATGAAGGTGGTCGTCACCGTCCCCGAAGAGTATATGGGCGATGTCATCGGTGACATCAATTCCCGCCGGGGCTTGATGCAGGGCATGGAAGCCGTCGCCGGTGCCCAGCAGATCCATGCGCTTGTCCCGTTGTCCGAGATGTTCGGTTACGCCACCGACCTGCGCTCCCGTACCCAGGGACGCGGTCAGTACGTCATGGAGCCCGCGCATTACGCCGAAGTTCCGAAGAGCGTCGCCGAATCCATTATGTCCAGCCGGGCCAAGAAGCAGGACTGATTCCATCCGTGAGAAAAAGCCGTGGATACCGGTCTCTTTTCAAAGCGAAAGAATTGGAAAAAAGGCTTGAAATTCCTGGATGAAGTTGCTACAATGAGTCCGTGCAGACTCAAAATATTTTTGAGGTTGATAAAAGGAGGAACGCCATTATGGCAAAGGCAAAATTCGAAAGAACGAAGCCCCATGTAAACATCGGCACCATCGGCCACGTCGACCATGGCAAGACCACTTTGACCGCGGCCATCACCAAGGTTCTGAACCTGAAGGGCGACGCCGATTTCGTGGATTATGCGAACATCGATAAGGCTCCCGAGGAGCGCGCCCGTGGTATCACGATCAACACCGCCCACGTGGAATATCAGACCGAAAAGCGTCACTATGCCCATGTGGACTGCCCCGGGCACGCCGACTATGTCAAGAAC
>USDZ01000068.1 GCA_900553525.1 uncultured Oscillospiraceae bacterium | reverse complement strand
AGGTGTCCCAAACCACTGTCTTTTATTGTATCACGGTTCGGGGTTGGGGGCAAGTTTTCCCGGGACAGCGTTTCCGGCCTCCGGAGGATTTGGATGGTTTGCCCCCGGATGCGGTCTTTCCTCCGACCCCGCTCTCTTTTGAATAGCCAGGCGGGTTGACGCCGGATTTTGGACGACAGGGCTTTTGGAACACACGGAAAGGGGATGCCGCATGCCGCGGCATCCCCTTCGCGTATTCCCCAAAACGCAGCCCGTCCCGCCGGAGGAAAAACCGTCCGGCGCCGGACTATTCTTCCATCTGGCGGCCCAGAAACGCGGCGGCGACCTGGGTGAGCTTGACATCTCCCTCGGAGGGCACCGCGCCGCTTTCAGGCAGGATCAGGCAGACCGAACCGGTCACATCGCCCGAGGCGATGATGGGCACGGCAACAGAGGCGTAGCGTTCCATGCTCTCCACCGGCTGGAGCCGTTTCTGGTCCCCGGCCTTGGCAACATGGGTCTGGCGCTGTTCCATGAGTTCTTCGAGCTGGGCCGATACCCGCCGCTCGTAATAATCCTTTTTGGGCAGCCCGGCGACCGCCACGACGTGATCCCGGTCGCTGATAAGGACGGGCAGGCCGCAGGCCCGGGACATGACATCGGCGTATTGATTGGCAAAGGGGGACATTTCCCCTACCGGGGAGTATTTTTTAAAGACCACCTCGCCGTCGTTGTCGGTGAAAATTTCCAGCGGATCGCCTTCACGTATGCGCATGGTGCGGCGGATTTCTTTCGGTATGACCACACGACCGAGGTCGTCGATTCGTCTGACAATTCCGGTAGCTTTCATTGGCTTTTTTCCTCCGTATAATTTTGTCGAATGCGGTCCTGCGCGGGACACGAACCGTTTCATGCAGTAGTGTTTGTTCCCCGACAAAATTTATACGGTAAAATTTGAAAAGCCGGCTGGATTATTTTACAATTTGTCACGTAAAACAACAGCGGGGGATCCCTTTGGATCCCCCGCTGTTGCGGTTTCATCTATCCCTGTAGCCACTGTCCCCTGTCTTCGACCAGCGTGGCCTGGACAGTAAAGGAATTTTCTCGCCGGTACTCCACCCGCAGAAGGGTGAGCGTAACGGTGTCTCCCGCGCTGTGTTTCGACAATTCGGACCGCAGTTCGCCGTAATTGTTGACGCGGACGCCGTCGATGTGGGTGATCAGGTCGCCTCTTTGGGCGCCCGTCCCCTCCAGCGGGGATCCCTCGTTAATGGAATCGATCAAAAAGCCCTTGTATTCGGCCTGATTGATGGTGACGCCGCGGATCCCCAGCGTCACCCGGCCGGTCACATACCCGTATTCGATGAGATCGTTGACGATGACCTGTGCTTCGGTGATCGGGATGGAGAAGCCCAGCCCTTCATATCCGTCAAGGACGATCTTGGCGGAATTCACAGCCACCACCTGTCCGGCCGCGTTCATCAGCGGGCCGCCCGAATTGCCGGGGTTGATCGCGGCGTCGACCTGCAGGCACTTGATCGCGTAGCCGGTATCCTCGTAGACATCCCGGGCCAGGCCCGACACGATCCCCTGGGTAGCCGTCCAGGAAAGGCCCCCGGCGTTGCCGAGCGCCACCACCTTGTCTCCGATCTGAAGCTGGCTGGAATCGCCGAATTCGGCCGGGGTCAGGTTGGTCGCCGCCACCTTGATGACCGCGAGGTCGGTGGATTGGTCGTAGCCGATGGTTTCCGCCTCGTCGAACACGGTGCCGTCGTACAAGGTGACGGAGACGCGGCTGTAGGGCTCGCCGGTATCCTCATTGACGACAACGTGCCAGTTGGTAATAATGTATCCGTCGGCCGACAACACAATACCCGACGCTTCTCCCACCTGCTGTTCCCCGATGCTGTAGCCGCTCTGGGAGGAGTACATCTTCACGATGACGGTGGAGTCGAGGTTCATCTCCACGATTTCCCGGGTGCTCTTGCCCTGGGTGTCCTCATCCAGCTCCTGGATCTGGACTTTGGGGGCGTCGGGGTTGCGGCTGACCGGGGATGTGGCGCCGCCTCCGCTGGTGGTACCCGGAAGACGTATGCCGTCGTCCCAGGCCAGGACCAGGAGAACGGACAGGGTGATGATGGTCAGGGCGCAGAGCCCGCCCAAAACCCCGATGAGCACACCGGTTCCGCTTTTTTTCTTTTTCGGCGGTTTGGAAGGACCGCCCGGCGCGGGAGCCGGGGAATAAGAGGGCGGCTGCCATCCATAAGGATTATAGGACGGGCCGGTCTGCCAGCCGCCGGAAGAAGCCGGGGGCGCAGACGGAGCCTCTGACCAGGAGGAGGGAGGCGTATCGGCGGCATCGCCGCCGGTCGGAACCGAAGCGCCGGTTTGCGAATCGGGGGCGGGAGAGACCCAGCCGCCGTTTTCCGAATCTGGCGGGGAAGAAGTGCCCGCGTTCCCGTTTTCCGGGGCGGCGTCCGGCCCGCCGCCGGATTCCTCGGGGGAATGTTGGAACCAATCTGTCATAGCTGTCACGCCTTTCACGGGTTTTCAAAAATCGGCATGGGCCGTAGCGCGGTCCGCCCGGCCGATATCCTTATTCTATCCGGAAATTGTGTTCATTTCTTGAAGAAAAACCTTCTAATTCATAAACAAATGGGGAAAGAGACGGAAATTTTGGGGAGTTCCGCTGGGCCGTGTGCCTCGCCTTACCACAAAATATGCGGGAGCCGGACGGGGCATGCCGGCGGCCCGGCGCGTTACTCGTGGGAGCGGCTCGGCTTGTTGTCGGCCAGCACCCTGTCCGCGGGGTTGTCGGGCAGCCAAAAGGCAAACTCGCAGTATTCGCCCTCTGTCGACCGCACCTTGATTTCGCCGTGGTGCAGGCCGATGACGGTCTTGACGATATACAGGCCCAGACCGACCCCGTTTTTGTCCAGGCCGCGGGAGGTGTCGCTTTTATAAAACCGCTCGAAAATATGGGGCATTTCCTGCGGGGAGATCCCCATGCCGCTGTTGCGCACGGCACAGACCACCCGGCCGGGTTCCCGGTAAACCCGCAGAGAAATGGTGCCACCCTCGTTGGTGAATTTCACCGCGTTGTCGAGCAGATTGTAGACCACCTGGCCGATCAGATCGTAGTCGGCCACCACATCTTCCCGTCCGCAGTCCTCCAGATCGGCGATGGTGATGTGTTTGCCTTCGATCCGCTGTTCAAAGGAGAGCAGGGTGTTGCAGACCACCTCGGTCAGATCGAACTGCACCGGCGTGAGCTTGAGCTGGCCGTTGTCGATCCGGGAGAGATCGAGCATGGATTTGACCAAACGGGAGAGGCGCTTGACTTCATCCGAGACGATTTTCAAATAGTAATTCCGCTTATCGTCCGGAATGGTGCCGTCGAGGATCCCGTCGATGAAACCGGCGATCGTGGTCATGGGGGTTTTGAGTTCGTGGGACACGTTGGCCACGAAGCTGCGGCGCATCCCCTCCACCGAGGAGAGAGATACCGCCATGCTGTTGAGCGCGGCGGCCAGCTCGGCCACCTCGTCCTTGCCCTCAACCGGCACCCGGACGCTGAAATCCCCTTCTCCGAAGGCGCGGGTGGCCGCCGCCATCTGACGCAGCGGGCGGACCATGCGATAGGTTAAGGCGTACAGGACGATGAAGGTCAGGGTGAGGACCCCCAGGGCGGAAAGGACGAAGACCTGGAGGTTGTCGCCGACATAGGCGCCCATGCTCTGGGCCGAGGTGGACATGAACACATACCCGATCCGGAGATTCCCGCTTTTCATGGGGACGCCGACGGTATACTGCTGGGAGGCGTACAACCCGCCGAAGTCGTCGACTGAAAAATACTCCTCGCCGGATCCGGCGATCTTGTTCTGGACCGAATCGCTCAGGGTCTGCCCCACCAGGGACCGGACCGAACTGGCCACCACGGTGTACTGGTTGTCCACCACCACGGCGGTACCGTCCACGGCGGTGGAGAGAAGCTGGAGAATCGTCTCGGTCCCGCTGGACAGGATATAGCTGTTGGGATCGGCCGGATTCTGCACCATGTTCGAGACCGTGAATTCCGCCACGTTTCGGGCGTTTTCGGAGAGCAGCAGCCTTTTCTCGGACACCCAGTATCGGGTGGAGAAGAGCATCTGCATCCCGCCCATCGCTAGAAAGCTGGTGACGATCACCAGGGACATGACGGTAAAATTCTTGGAAAAGATACTTTTGAACATCGACAGCACCTCTTATTCGGCGTTGGGATCCTTGACCTCAAACTTATACCCGACGCCCCACACCGTTTTGAGCGTCCACTGGTCGGATACCCCATCGAGCTTTTCCCGCAGGCGCTTGACGTGCACATCTACTGTCCGGCTGTCGCCATAGTATTCAAAGCCCCACACCTCGTCGAGGAGCTGGTCCCGGGTATAGACCCGGTTGGGATTGCTGGCGAGATGATAGATCAGTTCCATCTCCTTGGGCGGGGTGTCGATCTGTTTGCCCCGCACCCGCAGTTCGTAGTTTTCCATGTTGATATACAGGCCGTCGTAGCGAACTTCTTTGGCCTTTTTCTGGTTCTGCGCGCCGCTGCGGCGCAGGACGGCCTTGACCCGGGCGATGACCTCCTTGGCCTCGAAGGGCTTGACCACATAGTCGTCCGCCCCGAGTTCCAGTCCCAGAACCTTGTCGAACACTTCGCCTTTGGCGGTGAGCATGATGATCGGGCATTGGGATTTTTTGCGGATTTCCCGGCAGACCTGCCAGCCGTCGAGCTGCGGCATCATCACGTCGAGCAGGATCAGATCCGGTTTTTCGGTGTCGAAAAGTTCGAGAGCCTTGGCGCCGTTGGGCGCGATGACCGAATCAAAGCCTTCCTTGTCGAGATACAAACGCAGCAGTTCGCAGATGTTGGCGTCGTCGTCCACCACCATGATTTTGCTGTTCGCCATCTTATGTTACCTCCTCCGTTGCGCGTCCGCCGCGTCTGCCGCGGCATCCGGGCGCCGGTCTTCAAAAGCCTCTATACTACCAGTTTATCAGATTTCGGCAGACTTGTATGAACAGTATTTTAAACTTTCCCCGGGAATTCATGACCTTTTCCCGCCCTGCCGGGATCCTCATGGTCATGTCTTTGACAGAATATGCTATAATAAAAACAGGTAAACATGAAGGAGGCATGGCCCAAATGAAGCGTTTTATCGAGACCGATCCCCATGAACTGACCGACAATGTGTTCCGCCTGATCGGCAGGGACTGGATGCTGGTGACGGCGGGGAAGGCGGCGGCTTTCAACACCATGACCGCCAGCTGGGGCGCCCTGGGGGTGCTGTGGAACGCGCCGGTGAGCATGATATTCGTGCGGCCTTCCCGGTACACGTATGGATTCCTGGAGCAGGAGCGGGAGTACTCCCTGTCCTTCCTCGGTCCCAACGACCGGCGGACGCTGCAGATCTGCGGGTCCAAGTCGGGCCGAGATACCGACAAGATCCGGGAGACCGGGCTGATCCCGTTGTTCGACCAGCCGGCTCCGTATTTTGAACAGGCCCGCCTGGTGCTGATCTGCCGCAAACTCTATACCCACGATCTCGACCCGGCGGCCTTTTTGGATCCGGCCCTCTCGGGCAACTATAAGGAAGGGGATTACCACCGGATGTATGTCGGGGAGATCGTCAAGGTGCTCCGGCCCCTTCCCTGACACGGCGAAGGGCCTTTCCGGCGCGCCCCGTTTCCGGCGTGCCGCGCAGGGTGCTGCAGAATCGGGTATATACGCAGGAAGTGGGGCTGTTGCAAAAGGATTCCTTTTGCAACAGCCCCTTGAATCGTCTGAGGTTTCCTGTATGCGCCGGGCGGGAGTGCCGCCGCTATTTACGCTGGTTCCGCACCGCGATCACCGTAATCAGGACCAGTGCCGCCGTGGTCAGCACCGTCGAGGCCCAGATCAGGAGATCGCCCCCCGACAGGATCTGTACAATGGACAGCACCGACGCCAGGATGGACACGATGCCGAAAACCGTGATGATGTTGATCACCGTCTCGCTGCGTGCCCGTTCGATTTCCTGCTGATGTTCGGTCAGGATGTTCAGCTTGCCGCTGATGTCCTGAATGGCGGCGGAAATGTCGTTGACCTGCAGCAGATAGGCGTAAATCTGCTTGACGTTGTGCCAGCGCGACAGGTTGGCCGGCGTGACCGTCCCGAACGCCTGAAATTTCAGCATCAGGGTTTTCAAGCTTTTGAGCTGCTTGTTCCGGCCTTTGTCCAGATGGGTGATCTGTTCGGTAAAACGTAGACAGGTGTATTTTTCGTAGAGCGACAGCACCACCACCGGCAGGCCGTCTTCGGCCTGGGCCTGCCTTTCGGCCTCGAAATCCATGGCTTCATCCGCCGTCACATAGGAGATGGTCTGTGAGGCGACGCAGCATCCCCAGCGGTAGGTTTGGTAGGTCTGATGCTTGACCGCGTACACATAACGGATATCCTCTTCGGACAGATCCTCGATCGGGGCGTCCGGCGGCATCATTTTATGCAGGCGGAAGGTGATCTGCCGCATCTCATCCAGCGTATCGAACCGTTCGGGCACCAGTGCGAACGTATAAGCATAAGCGTCCAGCAGGAAAGAGGACTCCCCGTCGAAAAACTTGCGAAGTCCGAGGGGCGCGCAGAAATCCGAAAGCCAGGTTTCGATGGAAAAGGGATGGGCCTCTCCGGAACCGTCCATCCAGTAAAAGACGGCGGGGTTATAGGCCGAACCCGGGTTGCACAGGGCGCTGAGCGCCTCCATCTGCGCAAAGGAGAGGCTCAGGCAGAGAAAGGCCACCTGGGTGTGGAACACATACAGATAGGAGGCGGTCAGGGCAAAGGAATAGGCTGTCCCCTCCGCCTCGACCCGAAAGGCCTGCGAATCCCCGGATGCCGCGCCGCCGCACAGCCCCTCCACGAGGCGGGAACACCCGACGGCGTAGCGGGACCCCACCGCCGCTTCATTGGAGCGGTCGAACATGGCTTTGATGTTTTCATTCAGATCCATGGTGGTCAGCGGCCTGTAATCCCCGATTTCCTCCAGACGCGCCGGGTCGAGCGAATCCGCGTCGTATTTCAGGGGAATGATGAAAAAGCAGCCGTACTGCGGCGGTGTTTTCGACTCCTGGACCGGCATATTCCCTACCTCCTTTTATCCATGCGTGTATTATAGCAGATCGGACAGGCCCTGCCAAGAGGGGCCGCACCGCGGGAGGACGCTAAGGCCCTGTGTCTCCGCCGGTCCCGTTCCCATTAAAAACCCCCGGACGTTTTGCGTCCGGGGGTTCGGCATGCTGCGGGGCGCTCCGGAGATAGGCCTCCAGTCCGCCCGCCGTTCAATTCAGCACGAAAAACTGCTCGTACCAGAGAATAAAGGTATAGATCGTCCAGATCTTCTTCATGTTGTGGGCCGCGCCCGTTTTGTGGTCGTCCAGGAGTTTGAGGATGGCCTCCCGGTTAAAAAACCGGCCGGCGATCTCCCCTTCGAACGCTTCCCGCACTATGGCGTGGTATTTCTCCTGCCGGAGCCAGTCGTTGAGTGGGACGGGGAAGCCCAGCTTTTTCTTGTTGGCAGTCCGCTCGGGGAGTTCGCGCAGCGCCGCCCGCCGCAGGGCCACCTTGGTCACGTTTCCGTCCACCCGGTAGCGGGTGGGGAGGGAGGCGGCGAGCTCGAGCATTTTCCGGTCGAGAAACGGCACCCGCAGTTCCAGGGAATTCGCCATGCTCATCCGGTCGGCTTTTTGCAGGATGTCGTACAGCATCCAGGTCTGCATATCCACGTATTGCAACTGAGTCGGCTCGTCGAGACCGGCCGCCCGGTCAAAATGGGGTTTCGCGTATTCCACCGGATCTTTGGCGGGAATCGGGCGCTTCAGATACCGGTTCCGCTCGTCCCGTGTGAAGACGTAATTCGCCCGCATGAAACGCTGATAGGGTTCCATCGCGCCCCGGATGATAAAGCGCTTGCCCTTGAAATCCGGCATCCGTTTCGCCGCGGCCGCGGCCGCCCGGCGGAGCGGGCGGGGGATGCGGGCGTATTGGGCGAAATGCCCGCCCTCGAGATACATCGGATACCCGCCGAACAGCTCGTCCGCCCCCTCGCCCGAAAGGACCACCTTGACATACTCGCTCGCGATTTTAGACACAAAATACAGCGCAATGCAGGAGGCGTCCGCGAGGGGCTGGTCCATATGGTACTGCACCTTGCGGATGCTGTCCCAATATTCCTCCGTGGAGATCACTTTGTAATGGTGCTCCAAGCCGACCTCTTTGCTCAACCCCTTGGCCCAGTCGATCTCGTTGTACTTTTCCCCGTAGTCAAACCCGACGGTAAAGGTCTTTTGCCCCTTAAAATAGGTGGACACATAGCTGGAATCCACGCCTGTCTCTTATAACACATCTCCGAGCCCACGAGACGGACTCCTATCTCGTATGCCGTCTTCTGCTT
>USDZ01000067.1 GCA_900553525.1 uncultured Oscillospiraceae bacterium | reverse complement strand
GAAATACGTTCAGGAGTGGCTTCCCATCGTCGCCGCCGCCCGCCTGACCGAGGGGATCCCTGAGGAAAAGGATTTCCTCATGAAATGGCTGGATGTCGTAGCATACGAATAATCGGATTTGCAAACCCAGGCGGGATCCGCGCGGATTCCGCCTGGGTTTTTACCTGTTTTTCCGGAGAGCGCAGTTGCCAAAGCCGACACGTTTTGCTAAGATGGGGATGGATTCGTTCGCTTACCTAAAAAAACAACCGGCGAAAAATTGACATATCATCCAATTTCCTCGTTTGTTTCTTGTTCAATACCGTGAATATACCGGGGTTGACAGCGGACGGCAGATGCCGTATAATGAAGTTGTTAAAAAAATAACAACCAATTGCCAACCAGCCGCACCGTATCATGAAGAAATGGGAGGAACCCGATCATGGAGAAAAAGGATCAAAAGGCCATCCCCTTGGTGGACAATCTGGACGCGCTGAACGAAAAGCTGCGCCAGGTACGCGAGGCACAACAAATCTTCGCCACCTATACCCAGGAACAGGTGGACAAAATCTTTTACGCCGCGGCCATCGCGGCCAACCGGAACCGGATTCCGCTGGCTAAAATGGCGGTAGAGGAGACCGGTATGGGCGTGGTGGAAGACAAGGTCATCAAAAACCACTATGCCGCTGAGTATATCTATAACCAATACAAAAATACCAAAACCTGCGGCGTGCTTGAGAGCGATCCGGCTTACGGTATCCAAAAGATCGCGGAACCCATCGGCGTGGTGGCGGCGGTTATTCCCACCACCAACCCGACTTCCACGGCCATATTCAAAACGCTGATCTCTCTGAAAACCCGTAACGGCATCATCATTAGTCCCCACCCCCGCGCCAAAAAATGCACCATTGAAGCGGCACGGGTTGTGCTGGAGGCGGCCGTGGCGGCCGGCGCGCCTGAGAACATCATCGCCTGGATCGATATTCCCTCCCTGGAACTGACCAACGCGGTCATGAAAGAGGCCGACATCATTCTCGCCACCGGCGGCCCCGGCATGGTCAAGGCGGCCTATTCTTCGGGCAAGCCCGCCCTGGGTGTGGGGGCCGGCAATACGCCCGCTATCATCGACCAGTCGGCCGATATCCTGCTGGCGGTCAACTCCATCATCCATTCCAAGACCTTTGACAACGGCATGATCTGCGCTTCTGAGCAGTCGGTAATCGTCCATAAAAAAGTGTACGCAGCCGTGAAAAAAGAGTTTGCGGCCAGGGGCTGTTATTTCCTGAATCCACAGGAAACCGAAAAGGTCCGCAAGACGATTCTCATCAACGGCGCCCTCAACGCGAAGATCGTCGGTCAAAAAGCCCATACCATCGCCTCCCTGGCCGATGTGGACGTCCCGGAAGAGACCAAGATCCTGATCGGCGAGGTCGAAAGCGTGGACATGGAAGAGGAATTCGCCCACGAAAAGCTCTCCCCCGTTCTCGCGATGTACAAGGCGGATTCTTTTGACGACGCGGTGGCCAAGGCCGAACGGCTGATTGCCGACGGCGGCTATGGACATACCTCTTCTCTGTATGTGGATCCGGTCAATGAAAAGGATAAAATCGACCGCTTTGCTGCGACGATGAAAACCTGCCGCATCCTCATCAACACCCCCTCCTCACAGGGCGGCATCGGCGACCTTTACAACTTTAAACTGCCTCCTTCCCTGACGCTGGGCTGCGGCTCCTGGGGCGGCAACTCGGTTAGTGAGAACGTGGGCGTCAAACATCTGCTCAATATCAAGACCGTCGCCGAGAGGAGAGAGAATATGCTGTGGTTCCGGACGCCTGAAAAGGTGTACTTCAAGAAGGGCTGCATGCCGGTCGCTCTCGACGAACTGGGTACCGTCATGCATAAAAAGAAGGCGTTTATCGTCACCGACTCCTTCCTGTACAAAAACGGTTATGTGAAACCCATCGAAGAAAAACTGGATCAAATGGGGATTCAGCATACCTGCTTCTACGAGGTGGCGCCCGATCCCACCCTGGCCTGCGCCAAACAGGGCGCCGCGGCGATGACCGCCTTTGAACCCGACGTAATCCTTGCGCTCGGCGGCGGATCCGCCATGGACGCCGGCAAGATCATGTGGGTGCTGTATGAGCATCCGGAAGTCAATTTTGCCGACATGGCAATGGACTTCATGGATATCCGCAAGCGGGTCTATACCTTCCCCGAAATGGGTCAAAAGGCCTATTTTGTGGCGATTCCCACCTCTTCCGGTACCGGTTCCGAGGTGACGCCTTTTGCCGTCATCACCGACGAGACCACCGGCGTCAAATACCCGTTGGCCGATTATCAGCTCATGCCCAATATGGCGATCGTGGACGCGGACAACATGATGAGCCAGCCCAAGGGACTGACCAGTGCGTCGGGCGTTGATGTTCTGACCCACGCGCTGGAGGCCTATGTTTCGGTCATGGCCAGCGATTACACCGACGGCCTCGCCCTGAAAGCCATGAAAAGTGTGATGACCTATCTGCCCTCTGCCTATGAAAACGGCGCGAAGGATCCCATCGCCCGGCAGAAAATGGCCGATGCGGCCTGTATGGCCGGTATGGCGTTCGCCAACGCATTCCTCGGTCTCAACCACTCGATGGCTCATAAACTTGGCGCGTACCACCATCTGCCTCACGGCGTGGCCAATGCCCTGGTCTTGACCTATGTCATGCGTTACAATGCGGCAGAGGCGCCCACCAAGATGGGAACCTTCCCGCAGTATCAGTATCCGCATACCCTCGCTCGTTACGTGGAGTGCGCCCACTACTGCGGGATCGTGGGCAAAAACGATCAGGACACCTTTGAAAAGTTCCTCGCTGCCATTGAGGAGCTCAAAGAAAAGGTCGGTATCAAAAAGTCCATCAAAGATTACGGGATTGACGAAGAGACCTTCCTCAGCACCCTGGACGAGATGGTCGAAAATGCGTTTGACGATCAATGCACCGGCGCGAACCCTCGCTATCCTCTCATGAGCGAAATCAAGGAACTTTACTTGAAAGCCTATTACGGCAAATAATTCTTCTCATAAGCCAGGCGGCGCATCGGTCGATGCGCCGCCTGCTTTTTTCATCGAGTTAGTAGTCGAGACCATGCCTGAAAACCATCGGCGGGTCGGCCGATTGGGTAACGGTGCCCCTCGGAGGGCGACGCCGAAGCGTACGTACGCGGCAGGGCTACGCGGACAATACCGCGTCCGGCAAAGGGCATTACGACTTTTTGTGGTTTTCCCTCATTCCGTCACCGGCCCGCCTCTTTTTGCGCAAAATCAAAACGGCCGCCGCAGCCGTAACAAGAAGACAACAGGCCAAGACGATCAAAAGCGGACAGAGCCAGCCAGGTATGGCCGTACCCGTATCCCCACCGGAATGGGACCCCTCCTCTCCCAAACTTATATCTTCTTCGGGTGAGGACGCATCCGGGGAAACGGAGAGGGATGCATCTCCAGAGGATGAAACCGCTTCACCGGTGATCCCGCTGATCTCTGCCGTATAAAGAGTTTCCTGCCCGGTCTGATCAATGAAAATGCAGGTAATGTTGAAAACCGGGTCGGTTTTTCCGCCGGTGTTGTTTTGCAGACGCAGCGAAAACAACGGCTGTGCATCCAATCCGGCAAAGGACACCGTCTCAGGTTCCAGAAGCAGGAGCAGGCTGTCCCCATTCCACTGCGGC
This sequence comes from uncultured Oscillospiraceae bacterium, assembly GCA_900553525.1. GTDB lineage: Bacteria > Bacillota > Clostridia > Oscillospirales > Acutalibacteraceae > UMGS1623. Next base: position 4,757 of record USDZ01000067.1, on the reverse strand, counting down.
GTAACCAAAACATCCTCATCGTTCGGCAACCAGGAAAAAGACTCTTTCTGCAAAGTAAAATCGCCCGGCTGCAGGGAAAGTTCAATCTGTGCATACAAGATACCGCTTCCATTCGGCAGCGAGTCAAGGGAGAAGGTAACGGAGACTTCTCCATTCTCCTGAAGAGTGGACCGTGCCGTCAGCACAGGCGGTTCTTCTGCGGCGGCGGAAGGCGTAAACCGCATGAACGCTGACAGAAGAATCACCAAAACGACGAGAACCCTTTTCATGCTGCTCTCCTCCCTACCAGCCCATAATGGCGCGGATTTCCGCTGCCAACACCTCGGCGATCGCTATTTGTCCCTGTACATCGGGGTGATTTGCCCAGCCCGATGTGTTCTCAGGCAGATGCACAAAATAGGCGTTTTTATCTCCACGGGCAAAGGCCTCCACAGCGGACTGGATCCACGCGACGCTGGGGTGGTCGCCATCCATGGCGCCGTAAGCCCATATAATGGCGGCTTCGGGATTCTTCTGACGCACCAGCGTCAAAAGTCCCTGCACATTTTCCTGAATCTCGGCTTGGGTGCGTGTCCAATCGTTGGTGCCCAGGTTGATCACCACCACCTGCGGTTTCCAGGAAAAATCGTAACGGCCGGCAGCGGTGGTGTCGCGCATGGTGGCGTAAGGATAGATGCGCTGAATGGTGTAGCTGGGGCTTACGGTGTAGCAGAGTTGCCAGCCACCGTTAGCCATTGCATAATAATCGGCGTCCAAAAGGTCGGCGGTATAGTTGGCATAGCTGAAATAAGAGGCGGTCAGCCCGTAGCGTGCAAACCATTCGGGCTGGGTTTGCTGATGATAAACGCCGGCGCCGGCGGTAATCGAATCGCCCAAAAATTCTATACGCCGGTCTGCCCCCTTACTCTTTTCCAAATATCCGGAATAGGTAATCGAATAGAGGAAGAGGCTGTCGTTTCTGGCGTCGGTGCTCTTGGAAATCGAGATGGTGTGCCGGCCTGGTTTGAGGTCAGAGGCCACCTTCACACGCCTATATTCCTCCGCCGGATTCAGCGGATAATACTGCATGGCACCATCCACCTCTACGAAAAGGCCCGGTTGATCCATGGGGTAACTGGCAGCCTCCACATAGAGGTTGCAATAAACGTCGCCCGAAAAATCCCCGGTCAGGGTGAGATTCGAGGCCGAGTGTTCCAAATAGGCGGCGCCGTTCACTGTTTGAATGCGCCCTACAGGATTGGCGTAAACCAATAGGGTTTCCGCCCCAACCGAGTGGGTGGGATAGGTCTTCTTGCCCAAAATCCAATCTCGGAAGGCAGTCAGATCCCGTTCATCCACCGAGGAGGAGCCGTCCAGATCTAGCGTAGAGACGGGGGTTTCCTGCCGCCTTCCGAATAGGTATTCCTTGGCCAGATACAGGTCCCGGATGTCGATCACGGCGTCGTTGTTGGGATCGCTAACCAAGGGTGCAAGAGTGTAGGTCACGGTATCCTTTTGCCCCTCGTGGTAAACCAGGGTCATGCCGCCTGCCACCGGAGCGTCGTCTGCGATTCGCTGGCCGCTCCGATAGACTTCCATTTCGTCGGCATTTTGAAAATTGCTTTTGAGCATCAGCGCCGTGGTGCCAAAGGGTACGCCCGAAAGCAGTCCGTCTTTTCCGACCTCGTACACAGATCCAAACAACAGATCGGCTGGCCGGACGGGTCCCGAAACCGTGATGGTAAAATCGGGGTAATCTCCGAAATTGTAAAAGAACCAGATGCTTTTGCGCACCAGGCTGCAGCTACTGCCCACGGTGAGTTTTTCATCCTCCGCCATGGAATAAACCACTTCGCCGGAGGCGTTTTTGATGACCACGTCTCCCATAGAGAGTTCGCCGGCCATATACCAAAGATGGATGCCCACAAAAGACAAGTCGTCGGTTGCGGAAAACCGGCCTGAAAACGCCACCCAGGAACCATTCGTATCTGAAACGTTTTGGCCAAACACATGGGCGGCAGGGGTGTTGTTGGTCTTTTTGGGCATATCGGCAATCTTTTGAAACTTGTAATAGCCCGTCACGGTAAATGGACCGCCGGTTTGAAAGCGCTCATCGGCGGCGTTAAGCGAAGCCAACGGATTGATCGAACCGCTTTCGATGTTGGGGGCATAAATGGTCACGCTGCGGCAAATGGTGGGCGCCGCCTTGACCCTGCCGGCAGGAAACAGCAAAAAGGACGGCAAAAGGGCGGTACAAAGCAAGAAAACGAAGGCTTTTTTTCGGTCCATTGCGGTTCCTCCCCCGAACATAGGATTATTTTTTATTATACCACGGGCCCTAAAACCGGGACAAGACACAAATATCCAGGTATGATGGCATTTGTGGAGCTGTCAAAGAGGGATGTAAGAGGCGGAAAACAAGCGAAATGCGGGCTATAAATAATCCGCATCTTACCTTCAAGAAAGAATATGTCCCGCCATTCGACGAGAAACGTCGGCAGTTTTTGTTTTGTGCGGTGGGACCTGTTCCCTTTTTCCGAACCACGCATAGAATGGGACGAGATCAATCTGAGGAGGTCCCCTATGTGTACCATCAGCCTGTGCATGATTGTCAAAAACGAAGAAGAGGTCCTTGCGCGCTGCCTCGACAGCGCACGGGATATCGTAGATGAAATCATCATTGTGGATACCGGTTCCACCGACGCTACCAAAGAAATCGCCCGGCACTATACCGATAAGGTGCTGGACTTTGCATGGATAGACGATTTCGCAGCCGCCCGCAATGTCTCCTTCGATCACGCCGTCATGGAATATTGCCTCTGGCTCGATGCAGACGATGTCATCGAAACCGTCGACCGTTTGCGGTTTCTTGAACTCAAGCATACCCTACCTAGCGACACCGACATCGTGATGCTTCCCTACCACACGGCTTTTGACGAGGCGGAACGCCCCACCTTCACTTATTACCGGGAACGCCTCATCCGTAACCGACCAGAACACCGCTGGACCGGTGCCGTCCATGAAGCGATCGAACCGGCCGGTCATATCGTATACGGCGACGCAGCCGTATCCCACCGCAAACTTCATCCCGGGGATCCCGACCGGAATCTCCGGATATTCGAAAAACTGCGGCAAAAAGGCCACGCCTTCTCGCCCCGGGAACAGTTTTATTATGCGAGGGAGCTGTACTATCACAAGCGTTATGAAGAAGCTGCGAAGCTTTTCCGCGGTTTTCTGGAAGAAGGGCAGGGCTGGGTGGAAAACAACATCGACGCCTGCCGGCAACTTTCCGCCTGCCATATCGCCTTGGGACGGGACCGTGAAGCGCTGGAGGCCCTGCTGCACAGCTTGTCCTATGACGCGCCGCGAGCCGAGATCTGTTGCGATCTGGGCCAATATTTTTTCAATCACGGACAGATTCCCACGGCGATCTTCTGGTATGAGCTTGCGCTCACCCGCCGCACCGATCCGCGCAGCGGCGCCTTCGTCTGCCCGGAATGCAGCGGATATATTCCCTGTATCCAATTATGCGTCTGTTACGACCGGCTCGGTGCCTGGGAAACCGCCGCTGCCTATAACGACCGGGCGGAAGCCTTTAAACCGGGGGACGCCTCCTGTGCCTATAACCGCGCCTATTTTCAAAAACGGGCCGCGCAATCCACGGACCTTTCCTCGTCTTAACCCATCTGCGCACCAAAGCCGGGCCCCTCGGCGACAGGGACCCGGCTTTTTCCAGATAAGATTCTCCCCACGCCGCCCCTTTTTGTATATGGCCGCTGCGAACAGGATTTTTATTCGCAGGAATGCCCCCGACGGAGATTCCGCGTCCGCCGCGAGGCCTTGAGCCGCCGCCGGACATACTTCAGCAACGAAAAAGAGGAGGCCGCCCAATACCAGCACCAGCCGATCCGCTTCTCCCTGCGAAGCATCCGGTAATTTTGCAGTTCGCCCCGCTCCATCTCCCGGAGATTAGAAGACAGACTCTGTCTACCGGCGCAAGCCTCATCATCCTCGTAGATCATCAGCTTTTCGCCCAACACCCGAATCGGTTCGACGCAAGCGATCCGGAGCCAAAGGTTGTAATCTTCGGCATACCGCATCGTTTCGTCGAATCCCCCCAGCTCTTCCAAAAGGGCTTTCTCCGCCAGCACCCCACTGGTAAAAACGGCGTTGCGAAACAGCATCTGCCGCAGCGATACGACCGAGACGGAGGGCGAAGACGTCGCCTCAGTCTTCAGACACGAAATAAACCGCCCGCCGGTATCCCGAAGACAAGCCATTTGATGCTCCAGCTTCTGCGGCATCCACACATCGTCGGCATCGAGAAAAGCCACATAAGAGCCGTGGGCCAAGCGAACCCCCTCGTTGCGGGTGTAAGAGACACCCCGGTTTTCCCGTCCCAGCACAGTCGCCGGCAGCGCATGGCGATCCACATAGTCCTGTACAAGGGCAAGGGTTTTATCCTTTGACCCGTCGTCGATGAGGATCATCTCCCAATGGGGATACGTCTGTGCCCGCACGCTCTCCAGAGCGCGAAGGATCGTCCGCTCCGCATTGTACATGGGAATGACCACACTGACGAGTTCCATGCGGCTCTCCTTTCCCCCGCTCAACCGGCGGGCTTGTCCACCTCAAAAACCGACCGAAAACGCTCCAGCACATCCTCGAAAGAAAAGGCTTCCCGTGCAAATACCTCCGCCCGCCGGCTGACTTCAGACAGGTCGTCCCGTTTCATGAGTTCGGACAGGGCCGTCTCGATCGCCACCGCTGTTGTGTCG
>USDZ01000066.1 GCA_900553525.1 uncultured Oscillospiraceae bacterium | reverse complement strand
GGTGATGGACGGCCGGGTTTCGGTCACTGAGAGCGAAGAGGTCGGCAAGGCCAAAACGAGCAATCCGCGTACCGCAATCGGAATTGTGGAGGAAGGACACTATCTGTTTGTGGTCTCCGATGGCAGAACGGATGAGAGCGCAGGCCTTTCCCTTCATGATCTGGCGGAGTTCATGCAGTCTATCGGTGCGAAAACGGCCTATAATCTGGATGGCGGCGGTTCCTCCACGATGTATTTTAACGGGGAAATCGTCAACAACCCGACTACGAACGGCAGAAGCATCCAGGAAAGGAGCGTGAGCGATATTGTATACATCGGATACTGACCGATTGCAGAGAAAATGGGCAAAGGCGGCCTTGACGTATCTATTGGCCTCCCTTTTTTGTGCGCTTTTCGGGGCGATATATGAAATTTTCGGCCATGGAGTGTATTCTTTCTATATGATCTATGCTTTCGGCTTTCCTCTTGTAGGCGGGACGCTGCCATTCCTGATAATGAGCTTTACGGGTACCCAAAGATATCCAAATAGCCTTTCGCGAAATCTCTATCATTCCGGAATAGCAACACTCACAGTGGGGAGTATCGTGCGGGGAATATTGGATATCTACGGAACCACCAATGCTTTATCCAACTATTATTGGATAGCGGGCATTCTGCTTCTTGCTGCAGGCGTAGCCTTTTACTGGATACCCTATGTTTTATCATAAACCGCTCAAACATGCCCATGCCGAGCCACTCATCAAAGGGCCATGAGCTGCGTCAAAAAATATCCCACAGCTATCTGTTAGGATTTCCCGATTGTTTGGGGCTTTACGTTGACCGCCTCCTGCTGCGGGCTTTATTCGAGATTCCTTCGAATAAAGTTGGTATAGACACACTCTTCCTGGGGCGGCATGGGAACAAGTTTGCTGCCCACGTCTTTACATTTTAGAAAATAGGCCATGTTGTGTCCGAGAATCCGCATGGTCTGCATGCCTTCCAAATCCCGCTCGACTTCTTCCGGCGTTGTCCCGTGTACCATGTTCCAGTAACGGGAAGTTATAATGGGCATCTGCATCAGGCCAAAATATTTGTTCATCTGATCCCAAGTGGCTGTCGTGCCCGCCCGGCGTGCGGAAATCACAGCCGCTGCCGGTTTCAAATAAAAGCGTTTTCCGCCGCCGTTTCGGTCTGCATAAAAGGCTCTGTCTAAAAAGGAAGTGATCGCTCCCGATGCCCCTGCCCAGTGAACCGGCGTGCCAAATACAAAACCATCGTAGTCCCCGGCCAAATCCATAAAGTCATTCACGCTGTCTTTGAAGATACAGCGGTTTAAGGCGCTGCATTTATGGCAGGCCGTACAGCCGGAGAGCGGTTTGTTGCCAATCCAGAAAATATCGATATCGATACTGTTTTGATTCAGCGCATCGGATACTGCGCACAAGGCCGTGTAGGTGCATCCTTCTCTATGCGGGCTCCCATTAACCAGTAAAACTTTCAAGGGACCGCCCTCCTTTCAATTTAATGAAAAAACTTGTTCCAGCCATTGGGCATAATCCTCCACCCATCCGCCATCGCCGCCGAAGCCGTGGGGCCAATCCTGTAAAACGATCCGTTTGCGGATAACACCCACATCCTGCATCAGGGCATACTGGGCCTCAAATTGACGATAGAAAGGATCTTCCGTGCCATAGCAGTAGAAAGTGGGCGGCAGATCCCCGGAGCGCAGCTCTTCCTCGTCCATCGACGCCACGCTGAGCCTGCCATAGAAGGAATAGATCATACCTGCGGCGGAGGCGTGGGCGGGAATCGCATCCAACTCATCAGGGGTGTAGTCCGGTTCCAGTGCCGTTGGGAGGACATTCTCGTCAAAGTTCAGGAAAAATTCGCCGGCCTGGATACCTCCGGCAGAGTAACCCATCACAGCGATGTCATTGGGGTCGATACCATAAGCATCGGCATTCTTTCGGATGAACCGCACCGCGCGGGCCACATCCAGCGCCCCTTCCTGTTGGGTGTAGGGCCTCAGCCTATAATCCACGATAAAGGTTTGAAAACCGAATTCCCGCAGATGGGCGGCGGTAGGCAGGGTGTCCGTGTAATTGGAACGCATCTGAAAAGCGCCACCCGCCAACAGCACCACCGCGCCTTTCACTTCTGTCCCTTCTCGCACCGGGATGGCCGTCAGGTAAGGGCGGAAATCCGGCTCGTCGAAATATCCCGTCATGGCTTGGGAGGCTTCTCTCTGGGCCGGGACGTTTCCTTCCTCCCATAAATACAAGGCTTGGATTTTAGTGAGATCCGGAGCCGTATTCAAAACGGTTTCATTGCCTTCTGGTTCCGGCAGGCGTTCATTGCGCGTGCCGGAGCCCCAATCTTCCATGCGGCCAGTTCCGTAATCATAACTTTCCGGGAAATCGGACGGGGTGGCCAACGTAGCCTCAGAGGTGCCGTTGCGAACTTCGGATTCCTCTTGCAGCATTGGAAGTGTCGCCGATTGTTGCTCCCCGTATGACTGTGATTGTATGATTTCCGGATCTGCGGATAAGGCAGATGGTGAATCCCTCTCTGTTTGGGCAGAGCACCCGGAAATAAGGACGGCTACCATACACAAGCAGACTCTTCCTGTTAGCCCAAATTTTCTCATCATGGTTTATTTCTCCCTCTATTTACTTGGCAAACAGCCAGCCCATGATTTCGTCGTCAAAGGCAAAGGCCAGCCCTCCGGCGTGTTGGTCGGAAAAGCCCCGCTCTGTAAAGTAATCCTGCTCTTTTACATCAAGAACTAAAATCTCGTCAATTTCGTCCTCTGACAATCCCCGCTCTTCATAGAGGTCATGCAGCCGGGCGTAAGCTTCTTTGAGAGGGTCCGAACCATAGTAGCTGTCATCCTCGCCCACTGCCAGATAGACGGGGGGGCCTGCCTTGGCCAGAACCTCCAGATCGCCATCCCACTTGGTACTGGAGGCAAGGTACGCCGTGTAAAGCTCCGGACGCTTTCCCATTATCAGCGAACCCGTTTCACCGCCGCCGGATAGTCCGTGCAAGTAGACTTTTTCCGAGTTGATGTTGTAATGAGAAAGCAGATATTCCGTTAACGCAATAGCTTGACGGGCGGATGTCTCGCCCCAGTCCCCCAGCTGCGGAGCCGCCACGATCATTTCCTCGTTGTATTTCTGCGCTTCGAACCCATACTCCTCTGCTCGCAGATTGGCACCCACGCCCTGAAAATATAGCCCTTCATAACCGGGCAGGGTAACAAACAGCGCATAGGGGGTACTGCCATCGTAGCTTTCGGGAGTGTATAGATTATAGTGAATATCCCCCTCGGTTTCCGAGTGGAGTACATTGTCCAGGACAAATCCCCGATAGGTTTCCGTGCCCGTCGTCACAGTTCCATTGGATGTCCGGCCTTTTCCGTCCTCTTCACGCTGTATCTCCGGAGCAGCGGAAGAGGATTCCTCTTTTATGGCTTCTGTCTGAGAGAGGGCGTCGGATCCCGTCCCATCCGGTCTGCAGGCAGTAAGGCTGGCAATCATAGCCAGAAGGGATAACAGAAGAATTCTCGCTTTTTTCATTCTCACTTTTGTCACCGTCTCTCATTTTGTACACATCGCAAATCATACCGGAGCCAAAGTGTATCCCCATCCAGAACTTTCATCTTTTTTATAGCAAACGCTGCCGGAGAACAGGCGGGCAGGAAAGCTGCGCGTTCAAAAATCGACACGGATTCCGTGCCTCCATCTGCCACCGGAGCCATGACAAGGCTTAACTCGTCAATGAGATTTTCCTGCAGAAAAGACCAGTTGGTTACACCGCCGCCCGCTACCATCAACCGCGTAACCGCAAAGTTTTTCATCAGCTTCTCCAGCAGCAGAGCACAGTCCAGACGATCCTTTCCCGTGAAAAGATAGGACACTCCCCGTTGACGCAGATAGGCCAGGTATTCTGGGGAAACTTGTTCCGTCAGCGCCTCGATGACGTGGGCGGCGGGGCGTCCCTTCTTCTCCAAACAGTGGGAGGAAAAGGCCAGCTCCCCTTGCGGATCCATTGAGACAATGAAGTTGCCCAAAGCCCGGCCTTTCTCATTGATCCAGTCTTCCCTCGGCAAGGGCGTTTTCACCGGGGACAGTGTCGGAGCCTTTCCGTCGGCATAGCCGCCCAGCATGGTAGTGGTGCCGTAAAGGGTGGCCTGGCAATCGTAAAAGCCCCGCAGGCCCCCATAAGCTTTCAGGGCAGGAACCGTTTCCGGCGCGTCGAAATAGGCTCCATCGATCTTTCCGTCTAAAGAAGTCAGCATATGGCAGACAACAAACGGCCTTCGGCTCATTTGAGCGCCACTCCATCCCGAAAAGCGTTTCCCACACGCCGGCCCAGCACATGGTAGCCGTTATGAGCGGGTTCAAAGGATATGGGCTGAAACTTCGTAAAGTCAATCATGCCCTTCTCGTCTAAAACGCTCTCATCGGCGCTGACGTTGATGATCCGGCCGATGATGTTTCCGTCCTCGTTGACCTTAAGAAACTTGCATTCCAGGGCCACAGGCAGCTCGTCGATAAGAGGAGCGTCCACAAATTCGCTTTTGGTGGTGTGGAAGCCGGACTTTTCCATTTTCGCCGGCTCGGTGTTGGCGGAGACTATGCCCACATAATCGGAGGAGACCACATGGGCGGCATCGGCAAAGCTCACGGTGAAAGCGCCTTTGGCCTGGATGTTCTTTGTGGTCTTGTGGCCGGCGCTCAGGCAGAGCACCACTTTGTCCGCATCATACAAGCCGCCCCATGCAGCGTTCATGGCATCGGGGCTGCCCTTCTCATCATAGGTGCCGATAATCAGCACTGGCAGGGGATAAAACCAGGATTTTGCACCGAAATTTTTTCGCATCAAAAAGACTCCCTTCTGTGATGGATAAAGAGGAAGCCGGGACAAACCCGGCCCTCGTGTTTTATTTCTGGCCGTCCACGTCGGGCACCATGTCTACATAGGCTTTCAACATTTCCGGGGTGCTGGTGTAATAGCGGACCTTCTTGTCCATCGCCGCGATTTTCTTCATTTCCTCGTCCGTCAGGGAGAAATCGAACAAGTCGAAATTGTCCTGGATGTGTGCGGGGTTCTTGGAACCGGGGATGACGATATTGCCATCCTGAATGTGCCAGCGAAGGATGATCTGGGCATTGGTCTTACCGTACTTCTGGCCCAGTTCCGCAAACAGCGGTTCTTCCAGCAGGGCTTTATCGCCGTGGCCCAGGGGATACCATGCCTGAATGACGATGCCCTCCTTATCCAGGAACCGTTTCAGCTCCTTTTCCTGGAAATAGGGATGCACCTCCGTCTGGAGTACGGTGGGCTTCACTTCGCACATGTCCAAAATCTCCTGAATCTGCGCCTGATTGAAATTGGAAAGGCCGATGGCCTTCGCCTTACCCTCTTTGCAGGCCTTTTCCATCTGCTTGTAGCCGGCAATATAGTTGCCCGCAGGCTGGTGAATGAGCAGAAGATCCATGTAAGGGGTCTCCAAGCGCTCCAGGGTCTTTTCCACGGCATCGGGCTGCTCATAGAAGCTGGGCCACAGCTTGGTCTCTAGGAAAATTTCCTCTCGCGAAAGGCCCGACTTTTTCATGGCCCGGCCCACGGCTCTTTCATTCACATAGGCGTTGGCCGTATCAATCAGCCGATATCCGCACTTCAGAGCGCTGAGGACAGAAGCCTCCGCCTCGTCAGGGGTCAGCAAAAAAGTGCCGATACCGGCCATGGGCATTTTAATGCCATTGTTCAAGGTTGCGTATTCCATGATAAATACCTCCATTAAAAATAGGTTTATATTTTGTCCTGCATATCATCTGGTTGTTTCTACTCCAAACACTGCGGACATCTCCATCTGATCTAAAGCATTATCCAGGGACTGCACCTCTTGAGCAGAAAGGCGGACATCGGCTGCTTCGGCATTTTCCCGCATCCTTTCTTCCTTTCGTGTCCCGGGAATCGGTACGATCCAGGGCTTCTTGCACAGCATCCAGGCCAGGGAAATCTGCGCAGGGGTGGCGTTTTTGTCCCGGGCCATGCGGCGGAGCAATTCCAGCAGCGTTTGATTCTGTTCTGCCGCCTCTTCTGTAAACTGGGGCATGGCCGCCCGGTAATCGGTCTTTGGATCGAAATGTATGCCTTTGCCGTATTTCCCGGTGAGGAAGCCATTGGCCATGGGGGAGAAAGCCACCAGCCCCACACCCAGCTCATCCAGAACCGGGAACAAGGATTCATACTGTCTCGCCATCATAGAGTAACGGTTCTGCACCGCCGTTACCGGACAGACCGCGTGCGCCCGACGAAGATAGTCCTCATTGGCTTCAGAGATTCCCCAATGGGTGATCTTCCCTTCTCGAATCAAGTCGCCCATGACGCCCGCCACCTCTTCCGGGGCCACGCCGGGATCCACACGGTGCTGAAAGTACAGGTCGATGTGGTCGGTGCGCAGGCGCTTTAGGGAGCCCTCTACCGATTTCCGAATGGTTTTCGGCCTGGAATCCGGAATCAGCGGCAGGGGAACTTTCCCGCTTTCAAAATCAAATCGCAGGCCGAACTTCGTTGCGATGGCCACCTTGTTCCGCATGGGAGCCAGGGCTTCTCCCAACAACCGTTCGTTGACGTGGGGCTCTTCCACGGTACCGTAAACTTCAGCGGTATCGAAAAAGGTATACCCTAAATCAAAGGCTTTCCGCAGGTGACGCACCGTTTCTTTTTCGTCTGTGGGCGGACCGTAGGCATGGGAAAAACCCATACAGCCCAGCCCCACGGCAGAGACGAATAGATCTTTACCGAGTTTCTTTATCTGCATCCTGTCCATCTCCCTGCATCTTTATTTTAACCCTTGTCCCCTGTCTGGAAGAAGTTTCGATCGGTTGTGCAGTGAAAACTCAAAGGTTTTTCGTTATTTCTGTCGTTTTACAGGTTCAGACCATCCAGCCATTCCCGTACGTTTTCTTCGCTGACGCTGGAACGGAACCGCCGGCCTTCCTGCCAGTCTCCGGTACCGGCCAGCTCTGCCAGCAGCTCACCACTTTGCCCCAAACCGGAGCTGGCAGAGGTGCAGAAAGGAATCACGGTTTTGCCGGTAAAGTCATTGACTTCCACAAAGGTATTGACCGGCCAGGCGGCAATGCCCCACCAGATGGGATAGCCGATAAAGACGGTGTCGTAGCGTTCCCAGTTATCCACAGTATCGGCTACAAGTTCCACGTCCCGCAGAGCCTCGTTTTGATATTCCTGGGAAACCCGGCTGTTGTCATTTGTCCAGTTCAAATCTTCGCTGGTATACGCATCGGCCGGCTCCAATTCAAACAAATCGCCGCCGGTAATCTGGGCGATATAATTTGCGGCTTCCTCTGTATTGCCGGTAGCCGAGAAATATACCACCAGGGTGCCGCCACTTACCCCTTCTGTGCCTTCAGAGCCTTCCGGTTGTGCGGATTCCGTCTCACCGGAGTCCGGTGCCTCGTCGGAATTCGCCGGGGCGGAAGTTTCCGTTGCGTTGGGTTCGCCAGAAGAGGACCCATTGCTGCACGCGGCGAGGCCAAGCACCAACACCAGACTTAAAAATAAGGCGGTTAATTTTTTCATATCGACTGCTCCTTTCAAAATGTAACCTTTGATTTAATCATAGCATTCTTGGAAGATTGCCAGAATTTCTTTATGGGTCATTTGCTTATAGCTACCGGCCGAGATGCCGCAGGAATCGGCTATTTCTTTGAGCTGCTCCTTTTTCACGCCCAGCTCCTTCAGCGTTATAGGCAGGCCAATTTCTTGGATGAAATCCGATAATGCCTGGATTCCAGCCAGTGCCAGTTCTTCATCCGATTTGCCTTCATGGGCAATGCCCCAGACGTTCTCTGCAAAGCGCATAAACTTGGGCAGGCCCTCTTGATAAATGTGCCGGTAATACACCGGATGCAGCACGGCCAGGCCGCAGCCGTGGTTGCAATCGGTGTAAGCACCAAGCTGGTGTTCCATGTTGTGGCATTCAAAATCGCACCTCTTGCCCATTTTGATCACACGATTCTCCGCCATGGTGGAATCCCACATAAGATTGCTGCGGGCGGTGTAGTCCTCCGGGTTGCGGATAGCGGCCCGCAGGTTGCGAATCACGTTCTTCATCAGGGCTTCCATGATGTCGTCGGAGACGTTATCCTCGTTGGGTTCACTGAAATAGGTCTCCATGATGTGGGAAAGGGTGTCGAAGCCACCGGATACCATCTGCCCCTTGGGCACGGAATAGGTGTAGGTGGGGTCCATCAGAGCGAAGCGGGGATTGAGTTTAGGATAATCCCGGCCTGTTTTCATCTTTCGCTTTTCATTGGTAATGACTGCGCCGCCGTTGCACTCGCTGCCGGTGCCTGCCACGGTGACGACGACCCCAAGAGGCAGGGGTTCGAAGTCGATGATACCGAGTCTGGCCCAGAACTCATCCCAGATGTCTCCGTCATACCGAGAAGCCAGGGACACTGCCTTGCAG
>USDZ01000065.1 GCA_900553525.1 uncultured Oscillospiraceae bacterium | reverse complement strand
CTGTACGCCCCTTCGCCGGAAACAAGGAAACTGATCTCTTTGTATCCGCCGAGTTCGGTCTCATTGAAACCGACCACTTCGGTCCGGTATCCCCGGGCCGCGGCATACATCGTATACATACGATAGAGGCTTCCCGCAAACAAGGCGGACTCCTCTCCTCCGGCTCCGGCTCGTATTTCCATGATCACGCTTCGTTCATCGTTGGGATCGTGGGGCAGAAGAAGAATTTTGAGTTCTTCGGCCAGACGTTCGCGCTTATCTTTATTTTCTGTAAACTCTACCTCCGCGAGACGCCGGATCTCCTCATCCAGATCGCTTTCATTTAGTAGTTCTCGAGCCTCCCGCATACCCTGTTCTGTCTTTTTATACTGCCGGTAGGTTTCCACCAAGGGGGTCAGGCGGCTGCTCTCTTGTAGCAGCCGCCTGTATTCCTCCGGATTTGCGGTTACGCCGGGATCGCATAGGCGGTGCGTAATCTCTTCCAACCGCCTCTCCACCTGATCGAGCTGTTCAAACATCGGTCATCCGTCCTTTCATCGATTCCACGCACCGGACAGGGCTAACCGTGTTCCTCCTGAAGATGCTCGATTTTTCGGATATGCCTTTCAATTTTTAAGCGGGGAACCAGTATTTCATGTCCGCAGCCCTCGCATTTGAGTCGGAAGTCCATTCCCACCCGTAGTACGGCGAAACGGCGATTTCCGCAAGGGTGGGGCTTCTTCATTTCCAAAATGTCGCCGACCCGCACATCCATTTCGTCGCCCCCAATATTTTGCCGCCGGTCCGGCAAACCAGCGGTTTGATTGATCCTCTGCGCCCTAGTATAGCACATTTTCCCAGTACCCTGCAAGATCCCTCTTCCTATATGCAGAGTCGTGTGGATGGCACCACACTTAACGGCGTTTTTCTCCGGCATTGTATCGGGTGATCGGTCTGCGCACCATCAGCGCCCATAACGCTTTTCCATCAAAGGGGATGAGCGGGTAGAAATAGCTGCGTCCAGAAATGGTCTTAGTCGTCAGCAGCACAACAAACATCAGGATCACGCCGGCTGCAAACCCCCACAGATTGAACAGCCAGGTCAAGAGGAGAAAAAGCATGCGGAATAATTTAAAGGCATATCCCAGTTCATAACTTGGCTGCGTAAAATTGGCCACGGCAACAAAGGCCATATACAGCATGACCTCAGGCACGAACAGCCCTGCGGTGATGGCAAATTCCCCCAGCAGAAGCGCTCCCACCATCCCAAAAGCGTTGTTCAGAGCCCCGGGGGTGTTAAGAGAAGCCAGCTTTACTCCGTCGATCATAATCTCTATAACGAACAACTGTATGATGATGGGCACCATATTGGGTTCCTTGATCCTGACGAATTCCAGCCAAGGGGGAATCATTTCCGGGTTTTGCATGAGCAGATACCAGATCGGCGTCAAAAACAAGGTGAGGAAGAACACGATGCCTCGGACAAAACGCAGATATGTCCCCACTAAAGGGGGAAAGTAAAAGTCGTTGGTGTCCTGAATAAAGTCAAAAATCGTGGTGGGCAAAATCATCACGGCGGGGGTGTTGTCCACAATCAGCAGAATCTTTCCCTCGGCCACACTTGCGCTCGCGCAGTCCGGGCGTTCCGTATACCGTACTTTCGGGAAGGGATTATACCACTGACGGCGAAGCAGGCATTCCGACAAGCTTTCCTGTCCCATAGTCAGGGAAGGGATCCGGATTCCCTTGAGTTTATCCCGCAACTCCCGCAGTTGCTTATGATTCACCCGCTCGTCCATGTAACAAAGGACAAGATCGGTTTTGGAAGTGGTTCCGATTTGGAGATATTCCATCGTCAACTGTGGATCCCGTATGCGCCGCCGTATCAGCGCGGTGTTGAAAATCAGGGTTTCCACAAAACCGTCGT
The DNA here is from genome assembly GCA_900553525.1 of uncultured Oscillospiraceae bacterium. Taxonomy (GTDB): domain Bacteria; phylum Bacillota; class Clostridia; order Oscillospirales; family Acutalibacteraceae; genus UMGS1623. Next base: position 6,609 of record USDZ01000065.1, on the reverse strand, counting down.
GGGCACCCCGTAGAACCTTATCATCTTCCGGTTCCTCCACGCCACGGGCCGGGTATGTCCGCGCATCAATCATGACCGCCTGTCCGAATCCTTCGATGATCAGGGCAAGCGTTCCCGACAGGATCCCTGTAATCACCGCCGGAATATCCGCAGCCGGAGACACCTCCACATAAGTCATGAAATGCCGGGAAAACTCCTCCGTATTCTGTCGCTTTTCCATATCTTCCGGCGTCAGTTTCATCAGGTATTCCAGAATTTTCTCCATTACCTCGTCTTTGACGAAGCCATCTACAAAATACAGGGTTGCCCGGCGGCCGCCAATCTGGATTTTTCGCCCTAGCAGATCAAAACTGGCCTCTAGCCGCAGTTGTTTTTCAAGCATGGATATATCGGTTTCATATCGTCCCGTCATGGTGGTAAGCTTTTCTTCCATATCCTCCGTCCTTTCTGCATTTGACCATAGTGTGTCCCAAAAAGGCACTGCCACCCCGGCCGAGGATTTTTTTATCGAAAAACCGTTGTAATCCGGATGCTTTTTTGATATGATGAAAGAAAGATAAATCTTGAGGAGGGAAACCCTAATGGCCGACGAATATACTCCCCATCCGAACGGTTCTGAGAACTCCCCGGAGACACCACAGCCTCCCGTACCTCCGCAGTATCCGCCTGTCCCACCGGCACAACAGCCGGTTCCTCCCGCACAGGCGCCATACACGCCTCCCCAAAACGCGGGGCAGTACAATTATTACCAACAACAGCCGGGATACACGCCGCCTTACTACTCTCCGGCCCCCGGCCCTCAGTTCGACCCGGCTAAGGGCAAGGCAACGGGTTCTTTAGTTCTCGGACTCATTTCCCTGATTTGCTGTTCCTTTCTTCCCTTGCCTATTATCGGCCTCATTCTGGGGCTTAATGCAAAAAGAATGAACACGCCTTCTTCCGGTATGGCCACCGCCGGCGTTGTCCTTAATATCATCGCGCTGGTATTGTCCGCGATTTCCATCTGCATTGCGGTTTTCAACTGGAGTTGGGTGATGGAATTGATGGACGAGATTTATGGGGTTTGCCGTCTCTTCCTGTAAACGAGCGGGGAACCATCCCTGTCTAGGAGGTTGCACCGGTGTATAATTCCGATTCGAATCGTCCTGCCGGCTCTTCATCTTATGACGGCTCCTATGCGCCGCCGCGTGATTTACCTGTAGCGCCGGCACCGCCCCCGACTTCTTATGGGTCATCACCTGTTTATTCGCAGACGCCTACAGTTCCCGTCTATCCGGTCATTCCCGGGAATGCGATGCCGTATTATTATACGGCTCCCTATCCGGCACCGGCCAATCAGGGCCAGGGAAAAGCCATCGCTTCCTTGGTGTTGGGAATCGTCTGCATTGTTTTCAGCATTAACTTTTTTCTTGGGCTGCCATGTGCTGTCATCGGGTTGGTCCTTGGGATTTTAGCCAAGCGTCAGCGGGCCGGCGGCATGGCGACCGCCGGTATCGTGCTTTCCTGCATCGGACTGGTTTTCTCCTTGATGATAGTGGCTCTCTTTCTGATTGGATTCTATTTGACAATGCAGGAAGTGCCCTATATCCAGTCATACGATTCGCCCCATCAGCAGGCTTTTCTCATTTTGGGGCGTTTCCTTAAATAACGCTTGACCGTATCTGTTACAACATTCGGACTTTCCTCTATTGAGACGCTTTTTCTCCTTATGGATAGCTTAGCCTGATCAAAGGCCCCAGCAGTATCGGGTTACCGATAGCCGCTGGGGCCTTTCGGAGCTTCCAAGACGATGAGAACGGCATACGGGATACAGGGGGCGGGATTGTCCCTTAAGACGCGGTTATGACAGCGGAATAGAACCCCAGAATAGATCCCAGAATACAGATGAAGGTTTTGATGAGATCCGAAAAATTCCAATGTTTTTTTCATATGCCTTTACAGGTGGGCTGGTTTAGTGTAAAATAGCAAAAGAGTACGGAGCGAATCCATAAAGAAACGGAAGTGACAGCGATGCAGCCGAAGTATAAGCGGATCTTGCTCAAGCTCAGTGGAGAGGCCATGGCCGGCGACAAGGGATTTGGCCTGGATTTCGACACGGTTATGAAAATATGCGCCTCGGTCAAGGAATGCGTGGATGCGGGAATCCAGATGGCTATTGTAGTGGGAGGAGGAAATTTTTGGAGAGGCCGCTCAAGCGGCAGCATGGACCGCACCAGAGCCGACCATATGGGAATGTTGGCGACCACGATAAATGCTTTGGGGTTGGCGGACGCTCTGGAACAGCTTGGGTGTGTCGTACGGGTGCAGACAGCCATTGTGATGAACCAGATCGCGGAGCCTTATATCCGAAATCGTGCCGTACGGCATTTGGAAAAGGGACGGGTGGTCATTTTCGGCTGTGGAACCGGTAATCCCTTTTTCTCTACGGATACCGCGTCTGCACTCCGTGCGGCGGAAATCGAAGCGGATATTATATTTAAAGCGAGTATGGTGGACGGTGTGTACGACAGTGACCCGAAAAAGAATCCGGACGCGGTCCGTTTCGACACACTGAGTTACCTGGATGTCCTCAACCGGAATTTGAAGGTGATGGACTCCACAGCCGCCACTCTCTGCCGTGATAATGGGCTGCCTATCTTGGTGTTCGATCTCGGAGATCCGCAGAATATTGTGCGTGCCGCTTGCGGCGAACCGGTGGGTACTATTGTGAAACCCTGATGGATCCTATTTTAAATAGACGGAGGTAGCAGTATGGAACAGGTATTTCAGACCGCGCGGGAAAAAATGAACAAGACGGTCAACGCCATGATGGGGGAGTTCGCCACCATTCGGGTTGGCCGCGCAACCCCCAGTGTGCTGGATAAAGTAACGGTGGACTATTACGGCGCCCCTACGCCGGTTAATCAAATGGCTGCGGTGTCGGTGCCGGAACCCCGTACCCTGTTGATCACTCCCTGGGACAAAAGCACCTTGAAGGCCATCGAAAAAGCCATCCAAGCCTCCGATATCGGCCTGAATCCCCAGAACGACGGCAGTGCCCTGCGGCTGAATTTTCCTCCATTGACTGAAGAACGTCGGCGTGATCTTGTTAAGACGGTCTACAAATACAGCGAGGAAGCCAAAGTGGCGGTGCGTTCGGTTCGCCGGGACGCTCTTGATAAGCTCAAGGATATGAAAAAGAAATCCGAGATCACGGAAGACGATTTGAAAGACGCGGAAAAACGGATGCAGGATTTGACGGATAAATTTTGTAAGGAAATCGATGCAGACGCCTCGAAGAAGGAAAAAGAGATCCTGGAACTCTGACGCATCGGACAGGGCTGCGTTGATCAACGGCCGCCCCGGCGGATAGATCTGGAGATGGAGCGACGGATGGGTTGGTTTTCGAAAAAGGCGCCTCCCGTAGAGGTGGTTTCCACCGCAAAATTGCCGAAACATATCGGGATTATTATGGACGGAAACGGCCGTTGGGCCCGGCAACGCGGTTTGCCGCGGCAGGCGGGCCATGTCACGGGCGCGCGCGTATTCCGCAAGATCGTTAAACATTGCGAAAAGCGGGGAATTCGATATTTGACGGTGTATGCGTTTTCGACGGAGAACTGGAAACGTCCTCGGGCGGAAATCGACGCCATTATGAATCTGCTGCGGGATTATCTCAAGGAATCGCTGGAAGATTTCACAAAGGAGAATATTCGCACCCGTTTTATCGGGGACCGGCTCCCACTGGCGCCTGATATCCAAGAACTTATGGCGCGCGCCGAAGCCTCTACCGCTCACAAAACCGGTATGACCCTCAACATTGCGGTCAACTACGGGGGACGGGACGAGATTCTCCATGCCGTTAAACGGCTGGCAGGAGATGTTCAGAAAGGACGTCTGTCTGTTGAGGACATCGACGCCACCCAACTTGAGGATCGGCTTTACACGGCTGGGCAGCCGGAGCCGGATCTGATTCTGCGCCCGAGCGGGGAGAGCCGTACCTCCAATTTCCTCATTTGGCAGTCTGCTTACGCAGAATATGTATTTCAGGATATCCTGTGGCCGGATTATACTCCGGCAGCCCTTGACGAGGCGCTGCGGGAATATGCCCGGCGCAACCGCCGGTTCGGCGGAGTTTAATGAGACCGGTCAAGCCGCCGCGGGCGGCAAATGAGTACGCCTGAAAGGCTTGATGTCATTGAAATCTCGTATCCTAACAGGGATCGTCGGAGTCGCGCTGGCACTGGTGGTTTTGCTGCTGCTGCCCCCGCTGGCGTTGAATTTTGCCATGGCGGGAATATGTGCGATTGCCATGTATGAAGTTTTTGTCGTCACTAAAATGGTCAACCATCGTGGACTGGAAACGGCGGCGGTGTTCTTTGCCCTGCTGTCGCCCTTTCTCGTTATGATGCGGCCCATACCGTCTGTTATGGTGGTGTTGGGCTTTTTGATCCTGCTGGCGGTTATCCAGGTGCGGTATCACGATACCCTCCCTGTGGAACGCACCGGCTTCGTCTTTCTGTTGTCGCTTCTCATCTCCATATCTTTCTCCTGCCTGGCTTATTTGCGTACAACCAGCCAACGGGATGAGAGGGACGGGCTTTTTTATGTTTTCCTGGCTTTGATTATTCCGTGGCTATGCGACGTCGGCGCGTATTTTGTGGGAACCTTTTTCGGCAAGCATAAGCTTTGTCCCACTATCAGCCCGAAAAAGACGGTGGAAGGTTTGGTCGGGGGCATCGTGGTGTCGGTCGTCAGCAGCGTTCTTGCGGCCTATTTATATCAAATTTTGGCCTTGGGCGACACCGCTTATGTGAGCCTTTGGCAGATCGCGCTGCTCGCCCTCTTTTGCGCGCCCCTGTCGGTTTTGGGTGATTTGTTCGCTTCCGTCATTAAACGGCAAAGCGGTGTCAAAGATTTCGGACATATCATGCCGGGACATGGCGGCATTATGGATCGCTTTGACAGCCTGATGTTTGTCTTGCCTGTGCTCTATATTCTGGTGCAGTATGTCCCTCTGGTCTATCCGCTGTAACCGAGGCATATAAGGATAAAAAGCCCTTTTGCTCTTAATATATCCCATTTTATGAGGAACTCCCTATGATAAAACGACAAATGACCGCGATGGCGCCCAAGCGATTGGTTGTTCTTGGCTCGACGGGTTCCATCGGTACCCAGGCACTCGATGTGGCTGCGAGGCTCGGTTATCCCGTTTCGGCTCTGGCGGCGGGTTCTAATGACCGTCTGCTCGAGGAACAGATCCGCCGTTTTCGTCCGGCATATGCGGCTCTCTTTGATGAAAAAGCGGCCGTATCTCTCCGTGTTCGGACAGGAGATCTGCCGGTTCGAATTTTGTCTGGGATGGATGGGTTATGTGAATTGGCTGCGCTCGAAAGCGCGGATCTGGTTCTCAATTCAGTAGTGGGGATGGTGGGACTCCTCCCGACTCTCTCGGCTATTCATGCCGGACATGATGTGGCGCTGGCGAATAAAGAGACCTTGGTGGCGGGTGGAAAACTGGTCATGGAGGCGGCACTGAACATGCGTGTCAGACTGCTGCCTGTGGACAGTGAGCACTCCGCCATTTTCCAGTGTCTGCAGGGAACGGCGGCGGGGCCGTGGAGTCCTCCGGCACCCTTGGGAGAGGCCGGGGCCTCGGTCCGCCGCCTGATTCTGACCGCTTCGGGGGGACCGTTTTTTGGAAAAAAATCCGAAGAGCTTCGAAACGTGACACCCGCGCAGGCTCTGCGCCACCCCAATTGGAATATGGGAGCCAAGATTACCATCGATTCCGCCACCATGATGAACAAGGGACTCGAACTGATCGAGGCGCGGTGGCTTTTTGATATGGATCCGGACCGGATCGATATCGTGATCCATCGAGAAAGTGTGATACATTCGCTCATTGAATATGAGGACGGGGCGGTTTTGGCCCAATTGGGGATGCCGGACATGATGGTGCCCATTCAGTACGCCATGACTTGGCCGGAACGGATTTCCTCGCCGGTTAAGCGGTTGGATCTCCACGAATGGGGACAACTGCATTTTGCAGAACCGGACGACGAAGCGTTCCCCTGTATGCGGCTTTGCCGAGAGGCTATCCGCAGAGGCGGCCTTTATCCCGCTGCAGTGAATGCTGTAAATGAAGAAGCCAATCTCCTGTTCCGGCAAGGGCGTATCGGCTTTACGGACATCAGCCGTCTGGTGGGCCAGGCGCTGGATGAATCTCTACCAGACGGCGGACGGGCGGAGGACGTATTGCGGGCTGATGCCGAAATTCGACGCAGAACGCGGGAACGGGCCGGCATGAATAGGGAGTAGGTGAAGAAACGAGTGGGTTTTCTGATACAGGTTGGAAGGTTGGCGGCGGCGATCCTGGTTTTTGGGATTATCATCATGGTCCACGAACTGGGACATTTCATCGCCGCTAAATGCATGGGTGTCAAAGTTAATGAGTTTTCCCTTGGTATGGGACCCAAGCTGCTTAAATTCGGGAAAAAGGAGACGCAGTATACGCTGCGCCTGTTCCCCATCGGGGGATATTGCGCAATGGAAGGCGAGGACAGCGCGGGAGGTGGAGAGGTTCGGCTCCCGGAAAAGACGGAGTCCCCGACGGACAACGAAGAGGGG
>USDZ01000064.1 GCA_900553525.1 uncultured Oscillospiraceae bacterium | reverse complement strand
CAATACACGATTCTCGCCGCGTAGTCCGATTCCAGATTGATATGCACACCCGTACATCCTTTCCGATTACGGTCAATCCAAAAAATCCTTGAGTTTCTTACTCCGGCTGGGATGGCGAAGTTTGCGCAAAGCTTTGGCTTCAATCTGCCGGATCCGTTCTCTTGTAACGTCGAATTCTTTACCCACTTCTTCAAGAGTGCGAGGACGGCCGTCCTCCAAACCGAAACGAAGCCGGAGCACCTTCTCCTCTCTGGGAGTCAAGGTAGACAAGACATCCCCAAGCTGCTCTTTGAGCAGGGTATGGGACGCCGCGTCCGCCGGAGCGGGCGCTTCGTCATCCGGGATAAAATCCCCGAGGTGACTGTCCTCTTCTTCCCCAATGGGAGTTTCGAGAGAGACAGGTTCTTGTGCGACCCGCATAATTTCCCTGACTTTATCGACCGGCATGTCCAATTCTTGGGCAATCTCTTCGGCGACCGGCTCGTGCCCATTTTTGTGCAGGAGCTGACTCGAGACCTTTTTGACCTTGTTGATAGTCTCGACCATATGGACCGGGATCCGGATGGTCCGCGCCTGATCGGCGATTGCGCGGGTAATGGCCTGACGGATCCACCAGGTGGCATAGGTGGAAAACTTAAAGCCCTTGGTATAATCAAACTTCTCTACCGCTTTGATCAATCCCAGATTCCCTTCCTGGATCAGATCCAAAAATTGCATTCCCCGGCCGACATATCGCTTGGCTATGCTCACGACCAGCCTGAGATTCGCCTCGCTCAAGCGTTTTTTGGCATACTCATCCCCGTTCATGATCCGCATGGCCAGATCGATCTCCTCCTCAGAGGAGAGAAGAGGCACCCGGCCGATTTCCTTCAGATAAACCTTGACCGGATCGTCGATGGCGATCCCATCGGTACCGACCGCCGGCTCCGCTTCATCGTTTTCTGGGGTGTCGAGAACAAACTCGATATCGTCGAATGCAGTATCCGCAAAGTCATCCACGATCTCAATATTCTGGCTTTCCAGGGTTTCATAAAGTTTATCCATCTGCTCCGGATCGAAATCGAGATCCTCCAGCGCATCCATGATCTCCTGAGTGGTCAGCTTGCCTTTAGCGCGTCCCATCTCCACCAGATCGCTGATCTGCACCTTTTTATCCTTTTTCACAACCGGCATTTGGATAGCCTCGGCCGCCGCCATATCCAGGTCTTCGCTGATTTCCTCAATTATTTTGGATTCGTTTTGATTCATATGGATCATCCTTCCACTTCGACTGGAATCTATTTTTTACGCTCCCGCATCTGCCGAAGCTTTTCCTGTATTTGCTCCGGGGTCAGTTCTGAAGGGTTATCGAGTCCCAGCAACTGTTTCTCTTCCCGGATGATCCCGGCATAACGCCGGAGTTCTTCTTTCGGATCGGCACCGGCTCTTTCCCTGGCATCTCGAACCATCCGGGAAACATAGCCCATGCCTTCCTCATCCAAATCCTCAGACAAAAAACCGAGTTCCACCGGCTGCCCGCTCTCCTGCCTTTCGAGAAGGCGGCTATATAACTCCCGGTTAAATGTGGTGACCACATCTTCGGGCGCGAGAAGGCGTCTGGATTCCGGCAGCAGATCAGGATTGAGCAGCAAAAGTCCGAGCAACGCTTCCTCCGCACTGGCGGCCCGCACATGGGCGGATGCCTCCGGGTTTGCCTTTTTGACCAGCCCTTCGGCCTTCCGAACGATTTGGATCATTTGTTTGCCCTTGTGCTGTTTACGGCGTTTTTCCATCCAATACCGCACCTGATCAAGCAAAGCATCTTTGGATACGGACAATTCCCCCGCCAGCCTGCCGGCGTACACGTCCCGCTCCACGGGATTTTGCAGTTCCGCCAAAATCTGAGCGGCTTCTCGCAGATAGGCGACCCGACCGTCCGCCGTGGTCAGAATATGACGGCGGCCGAGTTCCATCAGGCGATATTCCACGTCGTTTGCGGACTTTTCAAGCAGCAGTTTGAATCTTTCGGGGCCGTTTTTCCGAATAAACTCGTCCGGATCCTTGCCATCCGGCACCGTAACGACGCGGATATGCACGCCGGTATCTCGCAGCAAGCCAATGGCCCGCTGAGCTCCTTTCTGCCCGGCCGCGTCAGAGTCAAAAATGAGTATCACCTCGTCGGCATACCGGGCAATCAAACGGGCGTGATCGGCGGTAAAGGAGGTGCCGAGCGCCGCCACAGCATTGGTAAAACCGGCCTGGTGCAAGGCGATGACATCCATATATCCCTCGCAGAGGATGAGTTGCCGGCCTCCCGCGGCTTTAGCAAAATTAAGGGCAAACAAATTGTTCGTTTTCTTAAACACCAGAGTCTCGCCCGAATTAAGATATTTCGGCTTGGATTGATCGAGGACCCGGCCGCCAAAAGCGATAACCCCACCCCGGATATCGATGATAGGAATCATCACCCGGTTGCGAAACATATCGTACAAATGGTTCGGATTGTTCCGTCCTCGGCCGCATAGCCAGGCCGCCGTCAGTTCCTCGTCATGAAACCCCTTTTTTCGCAAATGATCCCGCAGATGATCAAAACCGTCGGGAGCATACCCCAACCCAAAATGGCGGATGGTTCCATCGGAATAGCCCCGCGCATGATAGTAGTCAAGCCCCGCCCTTCCCTCTGGTGCATACAAGCATGTGTGATAAAAGCGGGCGGCCTCCCGATTGGCTTCAAGAATCCGGAGACGCAACCTTGACGCGGCGTTATTTTCTCTGTTCTCCGGCATCGCCATCCCGGCCCGGTCGGCCAGGAATTTAACGGCGTCAAGATAGTCGAGATTTTCTATCTTTTTAATAAATGTAATGACATCCCCCCCCGCACCGCAGCCAAAGCAATAAAAGGATGCGGTTTCGGGATAGAGATTAAAGGACGGGGTCTTTTCCCCATGAAAAGGACAAAGCCCTACGAGATTGCGCCCGCGCCGCTTAAGACGGACATAGGAGGATACGACGCTCTCGATGTCGCTGCGGCTGAGCAGCTCCTGCAAAAAACTCTCCGGCAGCGGCATCCAATCACCTCCGCTCACGCTTCCGGCACAGTCTGTACCGCATCATGAAAAAACACCGAATTATGGATATTCTTGCCCTCAAAAGGCGCTTTTATGTAAAGCCGTCTACCTTTACCTCCCAGCTGCGCGGGATAAACACGGCATGATAAATTTCGAGGGCATAGTTATCGGTCATGCCTGCGATATAATCACAAACCGCGCGGTGAACTCCCTCTTGTTCCCGAATCTCCCGGTATTCGGAAGGCAGGCGATCGGGATGTTCCACAAAATAGGCGAACATGCGGGTGATAAACCCCTCCACCTTGCTCTCCTCTCCTTTTGCAATAGGATTGCGGTAAAGCGATTCGAACAGGAAGGTGTGCAGGCGGTCAAAAGGCTCCTGAATCTCTGGCGCCATTCCAATATCCTCTCCGCTGTTCTCGACAATGGAAGAGACAAGGGTATCAATGCGGGTAGTGCGGCGGTTCCCAAGAATCTCCCGAATATCCGCGGGAACATCGGTTTCCTTCAGGACCCCGGCTCGGACCGCATCGTCGATATCATGATTGATATATGCCACCCGGTCGGCAAGCCGCACAATCCGACCTTCCAACGTTTTTGCCGGAGTACCGCGGGTATGACAGCGGATGCCGTCCCGGACCTCAGCAGTCAAATTGAGTCCCCGCCCGTCGTTTTCCAGCCGTTCCACCACCCGGACGCTCTGTTCATAATGCCGGAAGCCATCTTCCATAACAGCATCCAAGGCCCTCTCTCCTGCATGGCCGAAAGGGGTATGTCCCAAGTCATGGCCCAGGGAAATGGCCTCAGTCAAATCCTCGTTTAAACGCAGAGCCCGCGCAATGGTGCGGGCAATCTGAGAAACCTCAAGAGTATGGGTTAAACGAGTGCGGTAATGATCGCCTTCCGGCGATAAAAAAACCTGAGTTTTATGCTTGAGTCTGCGAAATGCCTTACAGTGCAGAATGCGGTCCCGGTCCCGCTGAAAGTCTGTACGGTAAGCGCAGGGTTCTTCCTCTCGCTCCCGTCCATCGGAACAGGAGGACAGAGCGGCCCGGGGAGACAACACCATTTTTTCCACTTCTTCCTGACGCTGGCGTGCCGTCATACGATTATCCCATCCTTCCCTATCCGTCCCCTCATTCCATAGAATCGGAGCATACCCGGCCAATTTACATTTCACATTATTATACGCAAACGGTCTGTTTTTTTCCTGCCGTATACGCGATCTTTTTGCTTTTACAGGTGCATTTCCCCGATTTTTCACAATTTTTTCTCTTTTATGGCCGTACAAACGGATAAAATGCCTCGCCTTCCATCACAGCTGAAAGACGCCCGGCGCTTTTTTCCGTCAGTTGTTTTTCGAACTGCGGCAGACAGTCCAAGGGCATATGGAAACACAGCGTCACCTCTTCGGTGTAATCGCTCCCGTCCAAAACTCCCCCGCAGGATAGAATCAGCGGCTCTGCCATGCCTAGACGGGCATAATCGCAGCGCAGGACCAGACGGGCACACGGGCGCATATCCACTGTCCCCGCTGCTTCGACCGCCAACGCAGCCCCATGGGAGTATGCCCGAACCAAACCGCCTGTCCCAAGCAGAATACCGCCGAAATATCGGATAACCATTACAGCACAGTCCACAAGCTCCGTTTTGAGCAGAACGTCGAGAACCGGCATTCCCGCCGTCCCCTGTGGTTCCCCATCGTCGGAATAACGGCGGGTCTGTCCCTCTCGCAGTACATAAGCGGTCACATGATGATCTGCATCCCAGTATTCTTTTTTCAGGCGTGCAAAGAATGTCAGGGCCTCTTCTTCGTTAGCCACCGGCCGAATACAGCCAATGAAACGGGAACGTTTTTCTGTAAATTCCGCTTTAGTCTCTTTGACAACTGTACGGTAGGCATCCATGTATTCCTGCCCCTTTCACACAACGTCAATAGACGAGAAGAGGCAGCGCTGATGCGCTGCCTCGGCCAATCCCATTTATTGATTGTCTCCCTTTATACCAAACCGTTTCTTGAAACGGTCCACGCGACCGCCGGTATCGACAAGCTTCTGTTTACCGGTAAAAAACGGGTGGCATTTCGAGCAAATTTCCACACGGATATTGCTTTTGGTGGAAGAGGTTTCAATCACTTCGCCGCAGGCGCAGGTGATGGTCGTTTTCTCATACTTGGGATGGATATTCTCTTTCATTCGTGTCACCTCTTTCCAAAACCCCGCCGCTAAAGACGGGAAAATTATCGGGGAGGAAAGCCCCGTGAATCAACATGGCGGAGAGTTAGGGATTTGAACCCTAGGTACGGGATTACCGTACACACGATTTCCAATCGTGCGCCTTCGACCACTCAGCCAACTCTCCATCGGCGTCTTCTATGCGCATGCCCAAAGACGCTCAATCATTATAATGAATACCCGTCAAAAAATCAAGTCTTTTTCTTATTTTTTTTAAAAAATCCCATTCAACCCCCATATCGGTCATTCGTCGTAGTCCAGACGGATGGGTTTGGTCATGGATACCGCCGCACGCGCCACCCGCAACAGAGCTGAAAAGCCGCGTTTTGCAAAATTTTCTAAATCCGCCATTCCTCTGTACTCAGCTTCTATTTTTTCCCAGGAGGCTATTTCGGATTCCGGCGCCTTCCAGGTGTCCTCATTGAGCGCTTCCAATTCCCGGACAAGCTGCATAGCGGAGCCGATCGGGATTTCCGCCTCCCCCGTCGGATCCGGACCGGTTAGTATCACATCTCCGTCAAATGGCAGAAATATCTCGCAGTTGGCCGCAATGGTGGGATACCGGCAGGTCTCTCTTTTTTGTGCCGCTCTGAAGACCGAAAGGGTTTCCAGCTTTTTCAACCAGTTTTCCGGCAGCGGCTCGGGTTTTTTCTGCTGATCTCGATACAGCGCCCAGAGAAGCAGACCATACCAGCCTTCCCAACCCGGGTGGGCTGTGACACAAGAGCCGTCTGAATTTTCCTCCCAATAAACCGGCACACCGATCGCGTCCTGAGCCGCCGTGCATACCATATCCCGCCAGCGGCATACCAGGGTTTCGATTTGAGATACCGGCACGGCCGGATCCCGTGTCGGCGCACCCGGCCAATCCTGGGTATAATATCGCGTTAACGGGCCGCAATACAATGTCAGGCGCATGATACCGTCCTTTCCGCTTCGCCGGTCTCACAGAAGGGGAATGCCCGCAGCCGCGCAATCCTCTATCATGTCTTCCGGCCACAACGAAGCCTGTACTTCTCCGATATGCGCTTTCCCGAGAAAAAACATACACAAACGGGATTGGCCGATTCCTCCTCCTATCGTCAGGGGGAGTTCACCGTCTAAAAGGGCTTTTTGGAATGGAAGCGCCGCTCGTTCCTCGCATCCGGCGACGGCAAGCTGACGGCGTAAAGCGTCCGCATCCACCCGAATCCCCATGGAGGAAACCTCAAACGCCCGGTCCAAAAGCGGATAATAGAAAATTAAATCGCCGTTGAGAGACCAATCGTCATAATCGGGGGCGCGGCCGTCATGCGGGTGCCCGGAACGAAGCGGGCCGCCGATTCCCGTCAGGAAGACTGCACCGTACTGCCGCGCCGCCTCAGTCTCCCGTTCGGAAGGGGACAGGTCGGGATAGCGATCTTCCAGCTCCTGCGTACTGACAACCTGAACCGTATCCGGCAGCGCTTTCGAGAGACCCGGAATCTTTTCCAAAAGAGCCGTCTCGGTTTCCTTAAAAACTCGATATATTTTCATCACAGTATCCCGGAGATAGGCAGGCGTGCGATCTTCGGGCCGAATGACCTTTTCCCAGTCCCATTGATCCACATACAAAGAATGCAGGTTATCCGTTATCTCATCCCTGCGGATGGCGTTCATGTCGGCGTAAAGTCCATGCCCGGCTTCTATTTTGTAGCGTCCAAGAGCATAGCGCTTCCACTTGGCCAGAGAATGCACAATCTCAGCCCGGCGTCTCCCGTCATACAGCATATCAAAAGATACCGGACGTTCCACCCCATTGAGATTGTCGTTGAGACCGGACTCGGGACGAACAAACAGCGGCGCCGACACGCGGGTCAACGCCAGAGCATCCGCCAACCGGCTTTCGAATGTATCCTTGAGGAACTTAATCGCCTTTTCGGTTTCGAGAATATTCAGCTGCGGGCGGTATCCCTTCGGAAGCTGAAGTTGATAACGGCTCTTTTCCATACTGTCGCTCCCTCCCTATCAAGAAAAACGCTCGACTGTCCGTCGAGCGTTCTTGGTGTCGGCACCTACCTATTTTCCCAGGCCGCTTCCAGCCAAGTATCGTGGGCGCAAGTGGGCTTAACTGCCGTGTTCGGGATGGGAACGGGTGTACCCCCACCGCCATCGGCACCGACTGTTTATCGCTGTCCTTCAAAAATCCAGGACTCCAAACGACAAAAAATAGTATACCATAAGGGCTCTCAAAAAGCAAGATCTTCCTATGGATTTTCTTAAAAATAAAGGGAATCCAGAACATCAGTTGCGAAAAACGGGTTAATGTGGTATAAATATCCTAAATGTTATCCTATATAAATTTATGAACAGGTCGTGTTGCGGTTGTCAAAAAATAAAGGCGGGAAACGACAAACAAAGAAGGTCCGTCATCCCGTCCGGTGGGCGGTTGTCGTCTCCACGATGGTATGTCTAGCCGCTGGTGTTCTGTTTTCCGCTTATTGGCTTTATTCACAGGCGTCTGGGACCGGCTTCACTGTTCCTTTTATCGGAGGCATCATCGGTAAAGACGAGTCCAATATCGAGAGTCCGGCGGTACCGGACCAAACGTTTGAGGAGTATCTTGCCGACACGGTTTTTATCGGAGACTCGCGCACCAACGGGCTCACCAGATATGGATTTGTTTCTCAGGGCAATGTTTATGCGATCGACGGGTTCAACCATGTCTCGGCACGGACGCAAAAATTTCTCGTCCTCAGCGGCACAAACCGAAAACTGACGATTGCCGAAGCCGTGGGCCTCGTACAGCCGACCCGTGTGATCGTATCGTTCGGAATCAACGGCATTGCTTTTATGGACTCAGAATCATTTATGTCTGAATACGCCGGGTTGTTAGATGACTTGAAAGCGGCCTCGCCCGATACGCTGCTGGTGGTTCAGTCCATCCTGCCCGTATCGGCGAATAAAGCTGCGTCATCGCCGGGCATGTCCAACCATGCGATTGATTCCTGCAATCAAAAGCTCAAAACACTCGCGGAAGAAAAAGGAGGGATCTTTCTGGACAGTTCAGGGGTCCTGAAAGATGCGAAAGGCAATTTGGCCTCCCAGTATGATTCCGGTGACGGTCTGCACTTCAACAAATCGGCCTATCAAGCTCTGCTCGATTTTTACGACAAAAACCGCATATACTGAACGCGTTTCTGCGTCTGACGGAATATGATAAGGAGTCAATTTGTCTTCGAGCATATCCTGCTTTTCCTGCTCTCGGATATATTTCTTT
>USDZ01000063.1 GCA_900553525.1 uncultured Oscillospiraceae bacterium | reverse complement strand
GGCAATAAACAAACAGAAAAGACCCCCATGCCTGAACAGCCGGCAGGGAAGCGGGCCTCGAATTTCGAGGAGGTGGCCCTCGGCTATACAGCGGAGATGGCGGTCAACGAGGCCGCCCGTTGCCTGCACTGCAAAAACCGTCCCTGCGTGTCGGGCTGTCCGGTCAATGTGGGGATTCCGGACTTTATCGCCAGGATCGCGCAAGGGGATTTTGAGGGCGCGTATCAGACCATCCGGGAGACCAATGCGCTGCCCGCCGTTTGTGGGCGGGTATGCCCGCAGGAGACCCAATGCGAATCCAAATGCGTGCGTGGGCTGAAGGGCGAGCCGGTCGCTATCGGCCGCCTGGAACGGTTTGCCGCAGACACCCACCGGGGACGCACCGGAGAAGAAGTGCCCGCCGCGTCCCCTGCCCGTTCTGGGCGGAAGGTGGCGGTGATCGGTTCCGGCCCGGCCGGACTGACCTGCGCGGGGGATCTGAACCGCCTGGGTTATGCCGTGACGGTGTTCGAGGCGTTCCACACCGCAGGAGGCGTCCTGATGTACGGGATCCCGGAATTTCGGCTGCCGAAAGCGATTGTACAAGAGGAAATCCGGGGGCTGAAAGCCGCTGGAGTGGATATCGAGACCAACATGGTCATCGGGAAGACCCTGTCCCTCGACGAGTTGTTTGACGAGGGATTTGAGGCGATATTCATCGGAACCGGAGCGGGTTTGCCCAGCTTTCTCGGAATACCGGGAGAAGGGCTGCTGGGCGTGCTGTCTGCGAATGAGTTTCTCACCCGGGTGAATTTGATGAAAGCCTATCGGGAGGATTACGACACGCCCGTCAAACACGCCCGGCACGTGGCTGTGGTGGGCGGCGGTAATGTCGCTATGGACGCCGCCCGCTGTGCGAAACGCCTGGGGGCGGAAAGCGTAACGGTGGTATACCGGCGGGGAGAAGAGGAAATGCCCGCCCGGCTCGAGGAGATCCATCACGCGAAGGAGGAGGGGGTCTCGTTCGCGTTTCTGACCGCGCCCGTCGAAATCCGCGGAAATGAAAAGGGATGGGTGACAGGGTTAAATTGTGTTTCGATGCAACTCGGGGAACCCGACGCCTCGGGACGCCGCCGTCCGTTACCTGTCCCAGGCAGTGAACATATCCTTCAGGCGGATATGGTGATCGCGGCGATTGGAAATACCCCCAATCCGCTGATCCGGACCACCACCCCCGGTCTTGAGGCCGACCGGCGGGGCTGCCTGATTGTGGAGGAGGACAGTCTGCGCACCACTCGCGACCGGGTTTATGCCGGCGGAGATGCGGTGACGGGCGCGGCGACCGTCATCCTGGCAATGGGGGCTGGGAAACGGGCGGCGGCCTCGATTCATGCCGAACTCTCGAAATCCTGACTTGTGCGGGGACCGCGGTCCCGGTTATCCCTGTTCTAGGGAACCGGGCCGCGGTTTTTCATGACGGTTCGCGGCGTTAAAATGTCAAAAAACCACACATTTAGTAGAAAGACAAAAATTTTAGAGCACTAACCTGCACTTTTTTTACAATATGAATAATTATTTTTGAAAATTTCTTGACATTTGACTCTTAATAAGGTAAACTGAAGTGCGTATTCAAAAGCAGGCGATCGTAAGGCGTTGAGGTGGTGGCGTTGGGCGCAAATTCCGCGGGGCCGCAGTTGGAAACCCTGTGCGATGAACAACTGGCCCGGCTGGCGGGGGCGGGAAACGAGGAAGCGTTTTCCTTGCTGATCGAACGCTGCTCTCCTATGATCCGGATGCAGGCGAAACGCTATCTGGTTTCAAATCTCGACGCGGAAGATCTCGCGCAGGAAGGTTTTTTGGGTCTTTTGTCCGCAGTTCGGACTTACGATCCAGAGAAAAAGGCCTCTTTCCAAACTTATGCATCGGTCTGCATCCGCCACCGCATGGTGTCCGCTCTGCGGCGTGCGGGCGGAGAGCCGCCGGTCCCGGACTTCGATCCGGAAGAGGAGGCGGAGGCTGCGGCCATCGGCGGACAGGGGGAGGACCCCGCGATGCTGGTGGTGCGCAGGGAGGACACCCTGCGTTTGCAGGAGTGGCTTGAACATATTTTGACTCCGCTTGAAAAGCGGGTGTTGTTTTATCATTTGGGCGCGTATTCGTATGAAGAAATCGCGCAGAAGTTGGAGATTGGGCCTAAGACCGTGGACAATGCTCTTCAGCGTATCCGCCGGAAACTGTCCAAATTTCCTTTCCCCTCTGTGTAGGGGATCTATCAGCCGATAACGGCTTTGCCGTTACGATATGCCCGGGTAGCTTAAGAAGAGCGTTGGTTTTCAAAGGTGTCGGTCCGAATCCGTCGCAGGGCAAATTTATCTAAAGCGAGGTAACATCCATGTACGAAGACAAGACTTTGGTATGCAAGGAATGCGGCGCGGAGTTCGTGTTCACCGCCGGTGAGCAGGAATTCTATGCGGAAAAAGGCTTTGTCAACGAGCCGCAGCGCTGCAAGAGCTGCCGCGATGCCCGCAAAAACGCTGCCAAGCCGGAGCGCGAGATGCATACGGCCATCTGCGCGAACTGCGGGAAGGAAGCGAAGGTTCCTTTCAAGCCCCGCGAGGATCGCCCCGTCTATTGCAGCGAGTGCTTCGCCAGCATGAGAGGCGAAGGCTGAGTTTTCGCTCCTCAAAGCAGCCCGGTGGGCAACCGGGCTGCTTTTCTTTTTTTGATTAAGGGCGGAGAGGAGCCGATTCCCGCTCCGTTGACCGCCTTTCATAAAGCAGGATCGTCTGGAGGAAATCAACCTATGCATCGGATAGGAATTGTCTGTGCCGGTGATACCGAGTTGGCTCCGTTTTTGATGTATATGAAAAATCCCAATATTACAAAAAAAGCCATGCTGAAATTCTATGAGGGAACAATCCGTCGGGTTAACGTGGTCGCCGTATGCAGCGGCGTCTGCAAAGTAAACGCCGCCATCGCGGCCCAACTGCTCATAGAAGTCTTTCATGTGAATATGGTGATCAGCGCGGGCACGGCGGGAGGCATACAGGAGTCTGTAAAACTTTTTGATACGGTGATCGCGGAACAAACCGCTTACCATGACGTGGCGGACGATATATTGACCGACTTCCACCCCTGGATGCCGTCGATTTATTTTCAAACCGACAGGGAACTGCTCGATGCGGCCAAAGAATTCAGCCTTACCTCCAGGTTCCCGATCCGGTTTGGAACGATTGTAACGGGGGAGTCGTTTATTGAGGGAAAGGAAAGGGAGAGAATCCGTGCCAAATTCGATCCGCTGGCAGTGGACATGGAGACCGCAAGCGTTGCTCATGTCTGTTATGTGAATCGAATCCCTTTTATTGCATTCCGAACCATCACCGATACAGCCGCCCATAATGGCCTGGAAAACTTCGAAAGTAACTGTGAAAGGGCATCCCAAATTTCGGCGGATATCGTAGCGGAGTGGATTGACCACGTCTGGGAAAATATGACAACATGAGCCGGCCGTTGAATCCTGACGGCCGGCTCTTTAATCATGGGCAAATCCTTCCTAGGGAGGTCAGGCATGGGACAAGGAGGGGAACATCGCAGGCCGAGTGGCGAAAACTGTCCCGATTTCGCCCATGACGAAAAGAGTACCGCCGGTTTCCTGGGGATCGATCTGGA
Organism: uncultured Oscillospiraceae bacterium; assembly: GCA_900553525.1. Lineage (GTDB taxonomy): Bacteria > Bacillota > Clostridia > Oscillospirales > Acutalibacteraceae > UMGS1623. Next base: position 4,935 of record USDZ01000063.1, on the reverse strand, counting down.
CAAAACGCCCATCCCCGGATTCTTTTGGTGTGAAACCGAATCGGACTGTCTGTGTCCCGGGGCCGGCCAGACTGGATAGGATACGGTCCAGCGGCGCGTTTGCCCCGCCGAACAGATCTTCGCAAACCAACATGCCGCCGTCCCGGTAGGCGATACACGCCATATCCAGTGCGGGCGAATACAGGACATGGTCTTTCATGGGCCCGCCGCAGTAAAACATCAGCAGGCCATATGAAGCGTTCATCGGCAGGGCGGAGAAGGGATTGGAGAGATGGTAACACCGTTTGAGTGTCTCTCGATCCCGCGAATCGTCCATATCCAGCTTTGTGAAGGAGAAATCCGTTTTAAGGCCGGGATTCTTCCTCTCATATTGGTATTCTTTTGCGGGGACAAACCCAAATCGGGGATAGAAATCAAGGACGGTATCGTTGGCAAACAGATAAATACCGTCGCTTTTGTCTTTCCAGTCCGACAGGATTTCTTCGATCAAACGGCGGGATAATCCCCGGTGACGGTACGTCCTGGCGGTCATGACCGTGCCGATTTGAATGAGATGTCTTGGGACGCCGTCCCAAATCGTTTCTATGTGATTGACGGCGGCACTGGCCACGACGGTGTCGTTTTCTAGAAAGACATAGGGACAATAGCAGTCGGTCCAGTAGCCGTTTTGATACCAGCTTTCGAACGACAGTCCGAATACGTCGGAAGCCAAATCCATAAAGCTCTTCCGCCAAATCGCGTGATCCCGCACCTGTTTCATCAATATCATGGCCGTTTTCCTCCGCGCGGACGGGACATGGGATAGGAAAGCCCGCTTTTTGAAGCATTTTACCATATTGGAGTGACCGGCACAAGGGTTGTCGGACGGACAGAAAAGGAGGAGCGGGGCCGGATATTCCAGGAAAGCGCCTGGCAGCGAAACGCGGCTCGGACGCTTTTCGTCCGAGCCGCCTTTTTCGATACGCTGGGCCGCCTGCGGCGGACGGCTCTTTATATATTCGCCAGACAGTCCGAGTCGAAGACGGATTCCACCCGCTTGCCGCATCGCGGCGGGGAGTAGACCCATCGGCTGATGTGCCCCTTTGTCAGAAAGTAACGGGGCGGGGACGGCGGGGCGGGCGCGGCATCCTGCGCATCGATGAGGATGAGTTTCAGTTTCATTTTTTCGGGCAGAATGCTTTTGATATACACCCCTGCGTGCTGCCCGATTTTGACGCCCTCACGGGGTTCGGCTAGCCCCGCGAGATTCGGGGTCAATTCGACGAAAATGCCGTAGTCCTCTACCGACCGCACGATACCGGCGACCGTCTCTCCTTGGGAGAACAGCGCCGCGTTTTCCTCCCAGGTTCCGAGCAGTTCCCGCTGGGACAGGCAGACCCGTTCCCCCTCCAGAGAGGAAACGACGGCTAAAATGTCCATGCCCGGGGTCAGACGGTCGGAAGGGTGCGCAATCCGGCTGACGGATATGCTGGCGATCGGAAGCAACGCGGGCAGACCGCAGCCGATGTCACAGAAAGCCCCGAAGGTTTCTAGGCGGGTGACGCGGGCGGATATTATGTCGCCGGGCTGTAGGGAGGCCACGTATTCAAACCGGCATTTTTCCTGGGCCGCACGCCGGGACAGCACGGCGCGTCTGGTGCCGTCCGCCTGATATTCAAAGCCCTGGACCAAGAAACTGACCGGTTTGCTGACCCGGGAAATCAGCGCAATGTCCCGGGTGGTGCCCTCGGCAATGCCGACGGCTCCTTCCATATAGGGGATGATTCCCTCCATACAGGGCATCTCCACATGCAGATTATGTTCCGCGTCGCACAATACAGCCCGCGCTTCGACAACCCGCCCTTCCATCGATGCTTCTGCGAGCGCCGCAGGGGATTGGATGAGCCGCTGATTGTCCGGGGTGTCCAGCAAGGCTCCCTCGGGATAAAATCGGTTCATTTCAACAGCCATTCCTTTCAAACAATTTTGTCCTCGCAGCAATATATGCAAAACGGATGCGCGGCATACCAACTATTTCAAAAGAAGAGCAATCCCCACTGGCGGAAGGAACGGTTGCACAAACGGACGGAAAATTTGGCTTCACCGGCAAACCCCCGGCGAACGCCTTGCAATTTACAGCCACTCTGGTATAGTAAATTCGGAATAAGCTGTACAGAATTATCGACATAATACTATTGTGAAAAGGAGCGAAACGGCATGGAGCTGTACGGACTCGACATTCCGGTGAAGAACGCGCCGGTTTTGGATACGGGCTATGTGCCTATGGCGGCGTTTTGCCGCGCGTTTGACAAATCGGCTGCCAACGGCAAGGAAATCGCCGTTGCGGTGGAACGCAATCAGGGGCAGATGGCGGTGCGGCGTTTTAAAATCCACGGTACGCCCGCTATGGCCGAGGCCGATCGGGCTTATGTGGACCGCACGGTGAAAATGCTCCTGTGGGCCTACGGCGGATACAAAGTATTCGTCTGCGGCGACGACGGGATGGCCAAGATCATCCAGGATGCTTATAAACCCGGTGGTTCCCGGGAATTTGACGCGGATTTCATGAGCCGGGTGTACGAGAAGCCCTTTGAAGTTCAGGCCTTGCCCTTGGACCAGACTCCGGCGGCCAAAACCCTCGCTCAGTCGGTCGGCCGTCATCTGGACGGCTGCCGGATCGGCTTCGACGCAGGCGGCAGCGACCGGAAGGTCTCGGCCGTGGTGGATGGCGTGCCGGTCTATTCCGAAGAGGTCGTTTGGTTCCCCAAGACCAATGCCGACCCGGATTATCACTATGAAGGGATTGTCAATGCGTTCCGTACGGCCGCTTCTAAAATGCCCCGAGTGGACGCCATTGGTGTCTCCTCGGCGGGGATTTACGTGGATAACCGCGCGATGGTGGCGTCCTTGTTCCTCAAGGTGCCCCGTGATCTGTTCGATCAGAAGGTGAAGGATATTTACATACGCGCCGCCAAGGAACTCGGCGACGTGCCGCTCGAAGTGGCTAACGACGGCGATGTGACCGCTCTGGCCGGCGCCATGAGCTTGGAAGAAAACCGGGTGCTCGGCATCGCGATGGGCACCTCCGAAGCAGCGGGCTATGTGGACGCCGATGGCAACATCACCGGCTGGCTCAATGAGCTGGCTTTTGCTCCGGTCGATCTCCAGGCCGACGCGATGGTGGACGAGTGGTCGGGCGATAAGGGCTGCGGTGTCAAGTATTTCTCCCAGGACAGCGTTATCAAACTGGCCCCTCGTGCCGGCATCGCGCTTGACGAGAGCCTTTCTCCCGCAGAAAAGCTCAAGGTGGTACAAAAGGAGATGGAGGCGGGCAGCGAATCCGCCCGGAACATCTATCGCTCCATCGGTGTCTATTTGGGCCACGCACTGGCCTACTATGCGATGTATTATTCGATCGCGCATGTCCTTCTGCTCGGTCGCGTGATGTCGGGCGAGGGCGGCGATCTCGTAATCGCGGAGGCCCGCCGGGTCCTCGACGAGGAGTATCCGGAATGCGCCGCTATGGAACTGCATCTGCCGGATGAGAAAATCCGCCGGGTGGGGCAGTCCGTCGCCGCGGCCAGCTTGCCCCAAATCGGTTGAGTATCCGTTCCGCACGGGGTCTCCCACATCCCCGTGCCTTGAACAGCCTCCCAAAAAGGCTGTCTTTCCCACAAGCAAAAAAGCCTTCACCGTAAAACCGGTGAAGGCTTTTTTGCTTGTGCCTGCTTCCCTGTGCCGGATAACAGAAAGCCCGCCTGCCGCGATGGAGAAAAGAGCACGCGTTCCCAAAACAGCGAATACCACCCGGTTATTCATGAACGGATGGTATCCAATCCGTAAAACAAACGAATATTATACAAAAAGTATACAAATTATCGTGTTAAACGAGGCGGCGACAAAGCGATACGTCAAACGGAACGGCGCATCAAACGGTATGGGGCGCAATACATTTGGCGGATGAACCACATCATGTTAAAAACGGCGTTATCCGTGCTTATGACAACTTGACGTCTGCCTCTTTCCCCACCAATCGGGCAGCAGATTTTCCAATGAGACGGTTGTCCTTGTTTCAAGGTCGGCGAGTATCTCCATCGATGGACTGTCCTTGTCCAACTGCATCAGAAATTCTCTGCACGCTCCACAAGGGGGGCCCACACGGCCGTCCCCCATGACACAGACGAGTTTGACGATTTTGCTTTCTCCATTTGTAATCATATTGGCAACCGCGTTTCGTTCCGCGCACATCCCGAGCGAACAGGCGGCGTCGATGCAGACACCGGTATATATATGCCCCTGATCGGTTAAGATCGCGGCCGCGACCCCGCCGGCTTCTATAAACGGGGAAAGGGTTCGGGGATTGAGTTTTGATCTGGCTTCTTCATACAATTTATCCCAGACGCTCATACATCTGCCTCCCCATCGATATCAAAACAAAAAAGCGGAAGGAAAGACCTGGCTGACTCCGAGTGGCCCCTACACGCGGATCATTTGTTTTATCTGCATTTATTCCGTGAACATTGTCCTCCCCCGACAGGCGATTTCGGCGGGGTGGGAACGGCGTCGCCTTTCCGCTTCACAGCATCCGGGTTTCATTGATCGTCAGTTCAAAATCGAGGCCCAGATGGGCGGCGGCAGAACGACAGAGGGTCATACGGGTCAAAAAGATTTCAAAATAGTCCATGACCGCGCAGATGTGGGTGTCGATCTTGAGGCAGAGTGCGATGCGTTTTTGATCTCCCGAGACCGTCAAAGAGGCATCCACGACGGCATAGTTGACCCGGTCATGAATATCGAAGCGCGGGTTTTCGGGAGCGGTGCGCACACGGCTGCGCCGCACGTCGCTCTTGTCCGCCAGAATGAGAGCGGCGGTGATCGGTGTCACGGCGGCGGCTGTGTGCTCGTCGTGATTGCCGATGGCGGTGATGACGGCGGTGATTTCGGCCATATCCATAT
>USDZ01000062.1 GCA_900553525.1 uncultured Oscillospiraceae bacterium | reverse complement strand
GACGAAACCAACGGCGGATATTTTCGCCCGTCTGCGGGAACACCGGAAAGGAACGACGTGGGCAAAAGGTGGATGCATCATGCTGACGATACGGAAATGGACACCCGGCGGGGACCCGGTTCCAAGAGAACCCCGGGCGGTGGCGCTCGGGGTTTTCGACGGGGTTCATCTCGGCCACCGGGCGGTGATCTCCAAGGCCACCGGAGTGGAAACGCCCGACGGGATGCTGACGGCCTCGGTCTTCACCTTTTCCGAACCCCCGTGGGCGCTGCCCAAGGACAGCGCCTGGGAACTGACCTCTTCCTCCCAGAAAACCAAGGTACTCGAAGCCCTGGGGGTGGAGGAACTGATCCTCGCCGATTTCGGGCAGATCCGGAACATGCCGCCCGAGGCCTTTGTCGCCGAGGTGCTCGACCGTGAACTGCACGCCAAGCGGGTATGCTGCGGCTTCAACTACCGGTTCGGGAAAAACGGAACGGGGGATGCGGCTCTGCTCACCCGGCTGTGCGGAGAGCGGGGGATCGAAACGGTGACGGTGCCGCCCGTCGAAGTGGACGGCCAGCCGGTCAGTTCCAGCCGGATCCGCCGCCTCATTGAAGAAGGGGAGGTGCAGGAAGCCGCCCGCCTTCTCGGGCGCCCCTTCACTCTGGACTTCACCGTCGTGGGGGGGCAGAAGCTGGGCCGTCTGCTCGGCACCCCGACCATCAATCAGCCGCTGCCTCCCCATTTCGTGCGGCCCCGGTTCGGGGTATACGCCTCCAGCGTGGAGGTGGAGGGCCGGGTGACACATGGCGTGACCAATGTCGGAGTGCGGCCTACCGTCGGGTCCGACACCCCCCTAGCTGAAACCTGGATCGCGGATTTCAACGGGGATTTGTACGGAAAGGACGTGCCGGTATCCCTGGTGAAATTTCTCCGCCCGGAGCAGAAATTCGCCTCGGTGGAGGACCTGCAAAAGCAGATCCTGCGGGACGGGCGGGAGGCCCGCCTGGCCGTGCTGGGGGACAGCGCGGCGGGGATCCGCGCGGTCCTGTTCGATTTCGACGACACCCTGCAGGACCGGCCCCGCGCGTTTGATCGGTATGCGGCCTTTTTCATGAACAAGTACTTTCCCGAACTGCCGGAAGAAGAAAAGGCCCGGCGGGCGGCCGAGATGCGGGAACGGAACAACGGCGGGTACGTCAATTATATCGACTATTTCGCCTCTCTTCTGGAAAGCTGGGATTGGCAAAACGCGCCCGAAGTGGGGGATCTGTACCGCGAATTCCAGTTCCGGTTTCCGGAATATTCCGTCCTATTTCCCGATGCCAAAGAGGTTCTCACCGCGCTGCGGCGGCGCGGGTTTCTGCTGGGGATCATCACCAACGGGCCTTCCATCCAGCAGAACCGAAAGCTGGACGTGACGGGTCTGCGGCCTCTTGTCGATCTGTGCATGGTATCGGGGGACGAGCGGGTGCACAAGCCCGACCCGGAGATTTTCTGCCGGGCGGCCGCGCGCTTGGGCGTGGCCTGCGGAAGCTGCGTGTATGTGGGAGACCATCCGATCAACGACATCCAGGGGGCTGCCGCCGCCGGCATGCGCCCGGTTTTCATCAATGTCGCGCGCCGGGACATCCATCCCGACGGCGTGATCGAGATCCATTCCCTGCGGGAACTGCTGGATGTGGTTTGACCCCGGGCGATTCTACAGCAGAAGATGGGTTTTTTGAAAGGGGTAAGGGGATATGACCCGGCTGGAATATACCGTGCCGCCGTCCCGCGACGGCGTCCGGGTGCAGGACTTTCTGCGGCGGGACTGCGGGCTGTCCTGGCGGATGGTCGTCCGGCTGAAAGGAGTGGAGGGGGGCATCACCGCCGGCGGTGATCCGGTGCGGACCATCGACCGCCTTATGGCCGGGCAGAAGGTCGTCCTCACCTTCCCGCCCGACCGGGTGCGGATCGAGGGGATGGCGATGCCTCTGGCGGTCGTGTATGAGGACGCGCATCTGCTGGTGGTGGATAAACCGCCGTATCTCGCCGTGCATCCCTCGGCAGGGAAGCCGGATCCAACCCTCGCCAACGGCGTGGTGGCGTATTATGCACAGAAAGGGGAAACCGCCTCTTTCCGGCCTGTCAACCGGCTGGACCGGAATACGAGCGGCCTGCTTCTCGCGGCCAAGGATCCGCACACGGCCTTTTTGCTGACCCGGAAACCCGAAAAAACCTATCTGGCGATCGTTTTCGGCCGCTTGGAGGGGGAGGGAACTGTCGACGCGCCCATACGGGTCCGGGAGGGCTGCTGCATCACCAGAGAGGTGGGGGAGGGCGGCAAGGAGAGCGTGACCCACTGGCAGACGCTGGCTTCAGACGGAAGCTTTTCCCTGTTGCGGCTGCATCTCGAAACCGGGCGTACCCATCAGATCCGGGTGCATATGGCCCATATCGGCCATCCGCTGGTGGGGGACACCATGTACGGCACGGACGGGACCCTTCTGTCCCGCCACGCCCTGCACTGCGCCGAAATGGCATTTGTTCATCCGCTGACCGGAGAACCCCTGCGTTTTTTCAGTCCGCTCCCTGCCGATATGGCGTGTTTTTTGGCGGATAGGGGGATGTCCCTGCCGGGCGGCGAAGGCCCAGGCCCCGGCATGTAAGACTTTTCTTAAGATTTTCAGAAGGTTCATGACGGGCCGCCGCAAATGCTGTATAATAATCCTATTGAAGTCCGAGGGAGGAATGGACATGCCTGCGATGATTGCACATTACCTGTTCGCCCAAAGAGTGTTTTCCAAATTAAAAAAAGCGGGTGTCGAGCCCGAGGATCGAGATATGGCGGTGGTGGGCGCCCAAGGCCCCGACCTGTTCTTTTTTCACCGGGTGCTGCCCTGGGAGCCGGGGGCCAGCTTCGCCAAACAGGGGAGCCTGCTGCACAAGATCAGCCCGGCCAAATTGTTTGAGGCCTTTCGTTCGGGGATCAACCACGCTTCGGCGGAGGACCGCGCCGCCATGATTGGATATGTTGAGGGATTTTTCTGCCATTACGCGCTCGACCGCGCGGCCCATCCCTTCGTCTATTACTGGCAGGAAGAGCTGCGGCGGGAGCAGCCGCGGTATGGGACGACCGCCCATCAGTATCATTTCCGGATTGAAAGCGCGCTGGATACCATCACCCTGCGGCGCGAGACCGGACGGTTGATGCGGGATTTTAAGCTCACGTCCGTCGTTCCGGCCGGGCCGGCTGAGGAATGGATGGCCATAGGCCGTCTTTACCAGCCGGTTTTCGCCCGCCTGCTTGGGCGTCCCGATGCCCAGGCGAGACAGATCGCCCTCGCTCCGCGGGACATGCGCCGTGTAGTCTCGCTGATGACCGATCGGACCCTGCTCAAACAGCGGCTGCTGCTCGCCCCGGTGGAGAAATTGGCCCGAAAAGGGGCGTTCGCTTCCTCTTTGATGCGGCCGGCGGATACGGGCGACTGGGATTACGCCAATGAAAGCCATGCCCGTTGGGTGAATCCGTTTGACACGGCGTATGAAAGCACCGACAGTTTCTTTGACCTGTACGATCTGGCCGCCTGTGAGGCGACCGATATGATCTTGGCGTTTCTAGATTCCCTGCCTTCCGGCGCGTCCATGGCGGATATTACACAAGACCGGGGATTCGCGAGCGATCTGCCCGGCGTGTATGAGGTCCGCCTTTGAGATCCGGACGGTGACGGATGACGAATTATGTAGAATATAGTAAAATAGGAATAAAGGAGACGAGGCGCATGAAACGGATCGCGAGTTTCGAGGTGGATCACACCACCCTCACCCCCGGCCTTTATCTCTCCCGCACCGACGGGGATGTGACGACATATGACCTGCGCTTCATCCGCCCCAACACGCCGCCCTTTCTGCCCTGCGCCGTGATGCACACCATCGAGCATCTCTTTGCCACCTATGTGCGCAACAGCGCCCTGGCGGACGGCGTGGTCTATTTCGGCCCGATGGGATGCCGCACCGGATTTTATTTTCTCACGAGAGGGCTTTCCCACCGGCAGGGAATCGCGCTGACCCGGGAGGCCCTGGCCTTTATCGCCGGTTTTGAAGGGGACATTCCCGGCGCGACGGCGGCGGAATGCGGCAATTTCCGAGAACATGATCTGGACGGCGCCCGCCGGTATGCCGCCGCCATGGTGAGACGGCTGGAAAACTGGGCGGAGGAAGATCTTTCCTATTCTGCGACGAATTAATGTGAATATTGACTATATTTAATTGTATTATTTAGAAACAAAAGGGCAAAATAGACAAACATCCTGTAAAAGGGTTGCAAGTTTGTAACATTCTGAGTATAATAAACTCAAGATGTTACAAAATTGTAATCCTTTTCTTTCCATGATAGGACTGGACAGGCCCCGGCTTTTTCCGATCCATCACGAGCCCGGACTCCCCGCACGGTGCCCGGGACGCTGAATGTAAGGAAGTGTTCCCTTTTCATGACGACTCTCGGCAAGCGGCTCGCCGACGCCGCAAACAAAATAAAAACCGCGGCGGGTCCTTTGTGGTCCGCCGCTGTCCGGTGGATCACCGCCGTTCTGCCCCACGCGATGGGGAAGGCGGCCCATATGGGCTATGTCCTGTGTTACGCGGTGGGGGTGCGTACCCTGCTGACAGGCCGGCGGATCGGCCGCGCCCTGGGCCGTCTGTTCCGTCCGACGGGCCGTCTGGTATACCGGGCCGTGGATAAGCTGGTTCTCCGTCATCTGCGTACGATGCGGCGGGAACTCGGCCGGATCCGCGAGGGCTTTGTCCTCGCCGGCCGCGAACTGAAAGCGGCGTATCGGGTGCATCCCCTGAGGGTGATACCGGTGGCGCTGCGTCTGCCGGTCAAGGGCTTCCGCCGCCACCGCCGGGCGCTGGTCAGCAGCTTCAATCTGTTGGCGCCGGCTGCCGCGGTGATGGTGCTGGTCTTGACCTTGCAGTTCTGGAGCAATGCGACCTTTGCGCTCGCGTTGGAATACGACGGTCAGACACTCGGCTATATCGCGGACGAATCGGTTTATGATGCGGCCGCCTCTTTGGCGTCCGGCCGTGTGATCAACGCCGACAATTCCTTCAGCGTGGAACGGGTGCCCAAGCTGACCCTTACGCTGGTCAACAAAGACGAGATTGTGGATGAGGCCACCGTCTGCGACCGCATTCTCGATATCAACGAGGACAATCTGTCCCAGAGTTCGGGGCTTTATGTGGACGGGGAATTCGTCGGAGCGATTCCGTCGCGCACCTTTTTAGAAGACGCGATGCAGACCGTGCTGGAAGAACGGCTGAATGGCTCGGAAGAAAACAGCGCCTCTTTTGTCCAGGACCTGCAGATTGTGGACGGCTTGTATCCGGTGTCGGCCCTGGTCGGGACCGAGACCATGGACGGCTATCTGCGGCAGCTTCCGGTCCGGGTGGTGTCATATGTCACACACGAGGAGCCGATTCCCTATACCTCCACTACCGAAGAAGTGGCTTCCCAACTGCTCGGCTACCGTTCGGTCAAGACCAAGGGAGTGGAAGGCGTGCAGTCGGTCACGGAGGAGGTTGTCTCGATCGATGGGGTAGAGCAGTCCCGCACGGTGGTTTCCACCTCGGTGGTGAAGGAACCGGTCAATGAAGTCATCGCGGTGGGGGGCAAGAAGTACAACGAGAGCTCCGTCGCCGGCGACGGCAAGGCCACCGGCACCTTTGTCTGGCCTCTTCCCGCCACCAAGCAGATCAGTTCGTATTTCGGCTCCCGCTGGGGCGACATCCATGGCGCGATCGACATTTCCAACGGCCGGGTCAACGGCAAGCCGATCATCGCTTCCGACGGCGGTAAGGTGGTCGAGGCCGGATGGCATTACAGCTACGGCTATTATGTGCTGATCGATCACGGCAATGGCTTCAAAACCCGGTACGCCCATTGCAGTGCCTTAAAGGTGAAAGTGGGCCAGCGGGTGGCACAGGGGGAATATATTGCGAATGTCGGTAATACTGGAAACAGTTACGGCGCCCATCTGCATTTTGAAATCATCAAAAACGGTAATAGGGTCAATCCGCTGAATTATGTCGATCGCTAAACCATCGTTTCGTCGGGCGGTATGACCACACAAATCCCACGGATAATCGGACGGCTGGAAGGCATTGCCTTCCAGCCGTTTTTTAGATACCGCGTTAAAATTTTGCCTATGCATCAATTGACATTTCGGTCCGGGTGATGACTGCCAGCATCGCAAAGGGAATGGGCATACATTTTCCCGTCCGGTAGTACTCCCTCTGACCGATCCGTGCTATAATGGGATAGAGGGAGCTGTACCCGAAATCCGACTGAAACGGGGGAATTACCCATGGAGCGGCCTGATACAACGTGGAAGAATTCGATCCGGCAGCATGCGCTGAGGCTTGCCCTGATCATCGCCGCCTCGGTCATCATGGCTTTGAACATCAACAGCTTTGTCGATGCCGGCGGCCTGTTCCCGGGGGGATTCAATGGGCTGACGCTGCTCATCCAGCGCAGCGCCGAGCAGTTCGGGGGCATTGCGCTGCCTTTTTCCCTGATCAATTTTCTTCTGAACGCCCTGCCCGCCGTTATCAGTTTCCGGCTGATCGGCAAGCGGTTCACCCTGTATTCCTGCCTGATGATCGTGCTGACCAGCGTATTGACCGATGTCCTTCCGGCAATCCCCATCACCAACGACGTGCTGCTCATCTGCATATTCGGGGGGATTATCAACGGCTTTGCCATCAGTCTTTGTCTGCTCGGCCGCGCGACAAGTGGCGGCACCGATTTTATTGCGGTGGCGGTGTCGGAACGGCTGGGCGTGGATGCGTGGAATTATGTCCTGCTCGGCAACGCTGTGCTGCTGGTGATCGCGGGATTCCTCTTTGGTTGGGACAAAGCCCTGTATTCCATTTTGTTTCAATATGCCTCCACTCAGGTGGTCCATCTGCTCAATCCGCGCTATAAACGCACCACCCTGTTCATTATCTCGGATAAATCCGAGGAGATCTATGAGCAGATTAAGGATGCCACCCATCACGGCGCCACCTTGTTCCATGGCACCGGTCTGTGGGGCGGGCAGCCCCGCTCCATGATTTATTCCGTTATTGCGGGGGATCAGGTCAAAACCATCACCCGCAAGGTGCGGCAGATCGATCCCCACGCCTTTGTGAATATCCTGAAAACCGACCAGGTTTCCGGAAACTTCTACCAGAGACCCAACGACTGAGCCGGCCTATATCCGGCAGGAGGGGTCCTGGCCGTCCAGGGAAGCGGGGAGGCCCCCGAATGTTCAAAAGGATTTTGAGCGGGAAGGCGCCGGCCTTATTCCTCCTTTTCGCCCCAGCCGTCCAGATGAGCGTTCTGCATCGCCCGGACGATCCGGGGTTTCAAAGGGCCGTACCGTTCGGACAAATCCTGCAGCAGGCGTTCCATCTCTTCCCGGCGGGTGTGGCCGTCCACGGGACAGCGGGACGCCACCACCGGCAGATTTTTTCGCCGGACATAAGCCGCGATTTCCCGTTCCTCCAAAAAAACGAGGGGCCGGATCAGGATCAGCCCCCGGCGGTCGAGCACGGTTTTGGGGGAAAAGCAGCCGAGTTTTCCCTCCCCCAGCAGATTCATTAAAAAGGTCTGGGCCGCGTCGTCCTGATGATGCCCGAGGGCCACCACATGGCAGCCCATGTCCTGAGCGGCCTGATGCAGCGCGCCGCGCCGAAGCCGGGCGCACAGGCTGCAGGGATTTTTTTCCTGACGTTCGAGGAACACCGTCGAATAGATGCGGGTGCGGCGGAGGAGATAGGGCACCTCCAACCGTTCGCACAGGGCCGCTATTTCATGGTAATCGCCTTCCACCCCTCCGAATCCCGGATCCAGCGTGACCGCTGCAAGGGAAAAAGGCACCTGGGAAAAATCGCGGAAGGCGGCCAGCAGGGACAGCAGCGCCACACTGTCCTTGCCCCCTGAAACTCCGACGGCCACCCGGTCTCCCGGCTCGATCATGCCGTAGCGGTATATGGCCGCCTGCATCCGGGACAACAATGCGTCTCCCATCCGTCTCCTCCCGCCGATTAAGATACAAAGGTGAAAACGCTTTTGTCTTCTCTCGGACATCATTATATAGACAAATGGGCTTGGTTTCAATATGTTGCGGCGAATATTCCGCCCATATGGGCGGTCTCCTTTTTTTCTGATATTACTCACTATGACCACGAATTCTGTTTTAAAAGCGAATGGAAAAAAGAATTTAAGGCAAAGTGCAGGCGGGAAAAGGCAAGCAGCTATAAGGATATGGTATCCGGCGGGATTGTGGCCGTGGTTGGGTTGATGATCGTATGGTGCTCCTTCTTTATTTTGGAAATGGCGCCGCTGCAGATGAAGGGACGGCGGCTTTCTTTGGGATACCGGGCTTCCCGGGATTGGACACCGGCTTGACTCGGCAGATAAAATCCTTTATACTGGAAAAAACGGGAAATCAAGGGAAATATATCCGTATAAAATCAGGAGGGCCGCCATGCCGGATTCTGTCTACACATTGGGAACCGTGGAAGCGTCGGAACAGCTCCTGCGGGATTTGTACGTCGATCTGCGTGTCAAGGTCAACCGCTGGGCGTGCCTCACGAGACAAACGCCCCAGGCCCGCATGGGGTATATC
>USDZ01000061.1 GCA_900553525.1 uncultured Oscillospiraceae bacterium | reverse complement strand
CTTCTCCACAGCATCCCATTTATTGACCGCCACGATACAGGCTTTCCCCGCCTCTAGGGCAAGACCGGCGACCTTACTGTCCTGTTCGGTAAATCCCTCTACTCCGTCGATGAGGATCACGCAGACATCCGCTCTTTCCACCGCCATCCGAGCGCGCAGAACGCTGTATTTTTCAATGGCGTCATCCACCCGGCTGCGGCGGCGTAGACCGGCGGTGTCGATGAAAATAAAGCGGCCGTGCCGGTTGTGGACCTCCGTATCAATCGCGTCCCGCGTGGTTCCGGCAATGTCGGAGACGATGCTTCTTTCCTCCCCCGACACGGCGTTGACCAGAGAGGATTTTCCGGCGTTAGGCTTACCGATGACCGCCACCCTAACCGCGTCGTCCGGTTCCTCTTCTTCCGATTCGGGGGGTAAATGTTCGAATACCGCGTCGAGCAGATCTCCGGTACCGGTGCCATGAATCGAGGAGACCGCCACCGGATCTCCCAATCCGAGATTGTAAAATTCATAAAATTCGGGGGGAAGGCCACCTATTCGGTCGCATTTGTTGACGCACAGAATCACCGGCTTTCCGCACTTTTGCAGCATAGCCGCCACATCGGCATCGTTGGCCGTGACACCCGCCTGTAAATCAGTAACCAGGATAATGACATCCGCCTGCTCAATGGCAAGCTCGGCCTGGTACCGCATCTGCCGGAGAAGCTGATCCTCGGTCTTCGGCTCAATACCACCGGTATCCGCCAGAAGGAGAGTACGTCCCCGCCATTCGCAGGGCGCGAAAACCCGGTCTCTCGTCACGCCCGGCGTATCTTTGACGATGGATAACCGCTGACCGATGAGCTTATTGAACAATGTGGATTTCCCTACGTTGGGGCGGCCGACAACCGCAACCACGGGTTTAGCCATATCCGTCCCTCCTTTTCCATAGCCAGTCTGTCCGGATCCTCCGGTTTCATTCATCGAAGCAGTTCCTGCAATAACGCGGCTCCGTCCACCGGTACCACCCGCAGTTCCACCCCGAGTTCCCGTTCCACGTCGCCGGGAAGCACATCGTCCAGAAACCGGTCTCCCTCATGCCGCAGCATGGTGTCGGGAATGAGGAGGACGGGGGCTACCCGATCCCGAAGCTGGTGGATTAAGTCCCCGCCAGTAATCAATCCCGCCACCGTAATCGTTTCTCCAAAGAATTCGTTGCGGATTTCTACGACATCCACATGCAGATTATCCCACTTTTTTCCGGCCTCGTCAATAAGCATCCGCATGAGAGGGGCTGCCGCCGTTCCCGTTGCAATCGTCATCGGCGTCCCTGCCGGCGTCGTCCGGCAGGTTTCCAGCGCCCGGCGGAATTCCTCAAACAGTAGGGCTACCAGGCCGACTCCGTTTTCAAGCTGTGCCATCTCGCCGTAAAAGGCGGCGTCGGGGATAGGTCGTCCGGCCTTGATATAGAATTCGTCCGCCGGATAAAAGATGCGGTTCCCGTGTTCCTTCAGCATCCGATCACCGAAAGCCTCGATCGCGTCGATGACCGCCGCAGCCTCCTCCTTGGTAAAAAGACGCAAAGGTTCGAGTCCTTCCCGGTATTTGGTCAATCCTACCGGCACAGCCGCCACGCTCTCCACTGCGCTTCCCAATGCCGCGAGATCGCGCATGCTCCGCAACAACTCGTCTCCATCGTTCATGCCTGGGCAGAGTACCAGTTGACATTCCAAACGGATACCCGCATCCGCAAACCGGTGAAGCAGGGAAAGGCTCTCGCCTGCAAAACGGTTATGCATCATTCGGCAGCGCAGTTCCGGATTGGTGGTATGAACCGACACATGCAAGGGACTGATGTGCATGTCGATAATCCGAGAGACCTCATGTTCGGAAAGATTCGTCAAGGTGATATAGTTGCCGAACAGAAAGGACAGACGGCTGTCGTCATCTTTGAAATAAAGGCTTTCCCGCATGCCGGAAGGCATTTGGTCGATGAAACAGAACACGCATTTATTCCGGCATCTGTGCTGTTTGTCCATCAGATAGGTGTCGAAGATCAGCCCGGTTTCCCCATCGGCGTCCCGATGCAGCCGGACCACTCTCTTCCCCTCCGGCGTCTCGAGCACCGCGGACAAACGGGGTTCATCGAGATAAAAGCGGTAATCCAGCACATCTGTGATTTCATGCCCATTGAGCGTCAGCAGCCGGTCCCCCGGCCGGATGCATTTACGGGCCGCCGAACTGCCCGGCAGCACCCCGCTGATCGTCACCGCCATCCGGCGCCCTCCTTTCTTCGCCACAAAAATAGAAGGCGCAACCTCTTTGCAGGTTACACCCTCTGTTTGGCACAATAGAGACCTGATACCCGACTTAGATAACCTTTCACGAACATCAGGCTTCTTTTTTTACGATTTGTCTGCCATTGTAATAGCCGCAATTGCCGCAAAGACGATGCGCACGCTTGTATTCGCCGCAATTCGGGCATTTTACAAGCGCCGGAGCCTCGATTTTCCAGACATTGTTCCGTCTTTTATCCCGGCGCGCCTTGGAATGTTTCCTTTTGGGTACTATCGCCACCGTCAGCACCTCCTTCAACCTACTTGAAGCCTACTCCATCACGAGTGAATCCATTGTCCCAGCGCCTCGAGACGGGGATCGACGGCCCGGGGATTGCATCCGCACAGGCCCTCGTTCAGATCCTTGCCGCAGTGGGGACATAAGCCCCGGCAATCCTCACGGCAAAGAACTTTCGACGGCAGACTGAGAATCAGATCCGCTTCCACCAGGCTGTCGAGAGGAAGCTGATAATTGTCCACCAGCACGAATTCGCCGTTGTCCTCGTTATTTAGAGAGGTCACCAGAATATGCTCGACCGGCACAAGCCGTTCGCAGCGAATGTCCCGCAGGCAACGGTCGCACGCCCCTTCAAACAGGTAACGGGCCTTTGCCTGCAGCCGTACAACGTCGGCGGATACCCGAATCTCCCCTTCCACCAGGACAGGATGTAAAAACGGATGGGAGTCCCCGATTGTCAGCGCGGAAAAATCCAGTTCACAATGCAGGGGAAGGGATTCCTTTTCGCCCATAAACAAGGGCTTAAGTTGCAAAAGCATAATCCACCTCAAGTGTCACGCAGAATATTATATCGATATTTATTGGGTTTGTCAACCACTTTTTCGGCAAAGGCTCGTCCAGTCGTACGCGGAAATCACTGAACGCCCGACCGGATGAGGAGCGCTCGAATGGGTGGATGAGCGCCACGCCGCTACCTCCTGTCCCGCCATATCTCCAGACCGCCCTTATGCGATCCCCAAAGACGGCGGCCGTGGCAGGCCCACGCTTCAGCCCTGTTCCTGTACAAAGGACGGAGACAGCGCCGCCGTCTCCGTCCTCCGTTTGTGTACAAGCGTCAAATCTCCACCGCAAACTCCGCGATTCGGGCGGGAATATCGGCCTTGTCCGCCGAGACCGAAAGCACAAGATTGGTGTCGGTTTTGTCCGAAAGTTCTTTTAGTTTTTCAATAAAAGAGGCGAGTTTCTCCGGGTCGCTTCCGCCGATTTTCAAAGTGGAGTCCACCAGAATGTCGGTGATGTCGTAATTGCCCGCGCACATGCCGGCGATAAAGCCGTAAAAACTGTCAAATCCCTTGATACCATATTCATCGGCAACAGCCAGACGCGCTTTGTGACTGATATCATAGGTCAGCGTGCTGTCTTTTTCGATGAACACCACATTGCCCTTGGATTCCGCGGTAGCCGCGTTGCACATGTCGATCAGCCGTTTGGTCTTGCCGGATCCTTTTTTTCCGAGGATAAGCGTGATCATTTTGTTTTCCTCCTACCTATATGATAACCGCAAATGAGCGGTTTCTGCCGAATCAAAGGCGCTCACCGGCCCAGACGTTTTTCCAACGCAGCGCGCTCGTCCTCATAACCGGGTTTTCCGAGCAGAGCAAACATATTCTTTTTATAGCTTTCCACGCCCGGCTGGTCGAAGGGATTGACCCCCAGCATATACCCCGAGACGGCGCAGGCCTTTTCAAAGAAATAGATCAGATAACCGAGTTCTTCCTCGCATACGGCCGGGACATGAAGGACAAGACTGGGCGTTCCGCCATCGCTGTGGGCGAGAACAGTGCCCTCAAAGGCTTTGCGGTTAATATCCGCCATGGTGCGGCCTGTCAGAAAATTGAGCCCATCCACATTTTCGGGATCATGGCCGATCGTCAGTTCGCTCTGCGCCTTATCCAACAGCACCACCGTTTCAAACAGCAGATGGCTCCCATCCTGTACAAACTGGCCGAGAGAATGCAGATCGGTGGAAAAAACCGCAGATGCCGGAAACAGGCCCTTGCCGTCCTTTCCCTCGCTTTCGCCATAGAGTTGTTTCCACCACTCGCTCATCATGGCGTAACAAGGTTCATAACTGACCATCATTTCCACCGCGCGGCCTTTGCGATACAGAATATGACGGGCCGCCGCGTATTTGTAGCAATCGTTGTTTTCTATATTCGGATCGGCAAGTTCTTCTCTGGCCTTGGCGGCCCCTCTCATCAGTGCCCCGATATCACAGCCGGCGACGGCAATGGGCAGCAGTCCCACCGCCGTCAGGACTGAGAAACGCCCCCCTACATCGTCGGGTACCACGAAGGTCTCATATCCTTCCCGGTCGGCCAGTCCCTTGAGAGTACCCTTCGCCCTGTCGGTGGTGACATAAATCCGTTTCTTCGCCTCCTCGGGACCGACGGACTTTTCCAGATATTCCCGGAATACCCGAAAGGCGATGGCGGGTTCGGTGGTAGTACCGGATTTGGAGATGACGTTGATGGACACCCGCCGTCCTTCGCACAGCGCCAGCAGGTCGTTCAAAGCAGCAGAACTGATGCTGTTTCCCGCGAAATACACGTCGGGGGTATCCTTTTTCTTCGCGTTGTAATAAGGAGACTTCAAAAACTCAATAGCCGCCCTGGCCCCCAGATAGGACCCACCGATTCCGATCGCGATGAAAATATCGGTATCCTGGCGAATACGGGCGGCAGCGGCCTCGATGCGGGCAAACTCCTCTTTATCATAACGAACGGGCAAATCCATCCAGCCCAAAAAATCATGTCCCTGCCCTTTTCCGCTTGTCAGCAGTTCATGGGCCGCCGTGACCTGGGTCTGGATCCCGTCCCATTCGTGGTCACGGACGAATCCGTCCAGGTAACGGGTTTCCAATCTAGTCGACATGCGCTGTTCCCCTCAGCTTTCTTCCTCGTTGATGGTTTTATTGTACAATACAAAGGCGTCGATTGCAACCGTCCGTTTGTAAATTCTTTTTGACGGACCGACCGCCTCTCTCTGTTATCTTCCCACCCTCAACGTCCCTTATGCCCGAATCATAGGAAAGAAAAAAGCCGTTTATACGAAGCCATGTCCTCGAGAGCGTATGCCGCTTCAATACGGCTGCGTTCTCTTCCCTTTTGCTCGTTCATGGGCAGCCCCACCCCTCTCTCTTAGAAGACGCCGCACGTCGGCCCGCTCCATCACGTCAAGCCCTTCCGCCATCGCCTTGACCATATCCCCATAGACCCAACCGCATTTTCTCTTTTTCCCTCGCCTTTGTTGTCCAAAAACAAAACCGGGAGAATGTCCCGGTTTGTCTGTCAAGACAGAGCCGCGAGGCTCTGATCGAGCAGATTCAATTTGTCCTGAAGCCGGGCGGCGTTTTCCCGCGCACCGGCCACGACCGCCTCCGGCGCCTTGTCGATAAACGCCTGGTTCTCCAGGCGCGCCAGCACACCGTCGAGCTGTTTTTTCACGTTATCCCGTTCTCTCTGAAGGCGGACACGCTCGGCCTCTTTGTCCGTAAGCTCGTCCATAGGGATTTTAATGGTGGCGTCGGGCGTGACGATGCTCACCGCACCAGGCAGATTAAAACTTCCGCCCACCTGGACCCCGGATGCAGACGCCAGCCGCTGTATAAAAGGCGTGCCGCCGATAAAGGTATCGATAAACGCCGTCTCCACATAAACCTGCGCCTTTCGGGAAGGCGGGACATTCATCTCCGCCCGGCGGTTGCGGATGGCCCGGATAGCCTCCATCAACCTTTCCATCTCCTTCTCTTCCTCCGGGAAAGACAAGGCCGGATCGTTCACGGGCCAGGCCGAAATCATCAGGGCTTCCCCTTCGTGAGGTAGGGCCTGCCAGATTTCTTCTGTGATAAAGGGCATAAAGGGGTGAAGCAGCTTCAGAAGCCCTTGCATGACATAGAGCAGCACCCGGCGGGCGTTCGCAGCAGCCGCTTCGTCCCCACCGGTCAAGCGGGACTTGCTCAATTCAATGGTCCAGTCGCAGTAGTTGTCCCAGATGAAATCGTACAATTTCTGTACCGCCAGACCCAGTTCGAATTTTCCAAGATTCTCGGTCACAGCGCTCACCAGGGCATTAAAGCGGGAGAGAATCCATTTTTCATCCAGCGTAAGGGTGTCGGGAAGCCCAAACGCCACTTCATGTCCTTCCAGATTCATCAACAGGAACCGGGCCGCGTTCCACAGCTTGTTGGCAAAGTTTCGGGAAGCTTCCACCTTTTCAGACGTAAACCGCATATCGTTGCCGGGGCTGTTGCCGGTGGACAGGGTGAAACGAAGCGCATCGGCCCCATATTGTCCGATGACCTCCAACGGATCGATGCCGTTGCCGAGAGATTTAGACATCTTCCGTCCCTGGGCGTCCCGCACCAACCCGTGCATGAACACGGTGTGGAAGGGAACCTCCCCCATATGCTCGAGTCCAGAGAACATCATCCGCGCCACCCAGAAAAAGATGATGTCATAACCGGTGACCAAGGTATCGGTGGGATAAAAATAATCGAGTTCCGGCGTTTTCTCCGGCCATCCCAGGGTGGAGAACGGCCAAAGCGCGGAAGAGAACCAGGTATCCAGCGTATCCTCGTCCTGCCGCAATTGCACGCTCCCGCATTTCGGACAGACTGTGGGATCCTCCCGGCTGACTATGATTTCTCCGCAGTCGTCGCAATACCACGCCGGAATCCGATGGCCCCACCAAAGCTGACGGGAGATACACCAATCCCGGATATTGTCAAGCCAATGGAAATACACCTTTTCGAACCGTTCGGGGACAAATCTGGTCCGCCCGTCTTTCACTGCGTCGATCGCAGGGCCGGCCAGTTCCTTCATTTTGACGAACCACTGCATGGAAACCCGGGGCTCGATAACGGTATGGCAACGGTAACAAGAGCCGACGTTGTGCTTCATGGGCTCGGTTTTGACGAGATAGCCCTGTTCCTCCAAATCCCGAACAATGGCTTTGCGGCAGTCCAAAATGCTCATCCCTTGGTATTTTCCCGCGCGCTCGTTCATTCGCCCGTCCTCGGTGGTGACGGTGATTACCTCGAGGTTATGGCGCAAGCCGACCTCAAAATCGTTGGGATCATGAGCGGGAGTGATCTTCACCACGCCGGTACCAAAATCCATTTCCACATAGGTGTCGGCTACCACCGGTATGAGGCGGTTCACAAGAGGCAGAATCACCCGCCTGCCCACCAAATGGCGGTACCGTTCATCGTCGGGATGGACCGCCACAGCGGTGTCGCCCAACATGGTCTCAGGCCTGGTGGTCGCCAGCTCCAGATACTCGCCGGTCGGACGGCCCTCTTCGTCGGCAATCGGATACCGCAGATGCCAGAAAAAGGCATCCTTTTCCTCGAATTCCACCTCGGCATCCGAAATCGAGGTACGGCAGTGGGTACACCAGTTGACAATCCTCTCGCCCCGGTAAATGAGGCCCTTTTCATACAGGCGGACGAACACCTCCCGCACCGCTTTCGAACAGCCCTCGTCCATAGTGAAACGTTCCCGTTCCCAGTCGCAGGAGGAACCGAGCTTTTTGAGCTGTTCCACGATCCGGCCGCCGTATTGTTCCTTCCAGGCCCAGGCGCGCGTCATAAAGCCGTCCCGCCCAAGCGCCTCTTTCGTCAGGCCCTCTTCCGCCATGGCGGCGACGATCTTGGCCTCGGTGGCAATGGAGGCATGGTCGGTTCCCGGCAGCCATAGTGCCTCATATCCCTGCATCCGCCGCCAGCGGATCAGAATATCCTGGAACGTCTCGTCCAGTGCATGCCCCATATGAAGCTGGCCCGTGATATTGGGGGGCGGAATGACAATGGTATACGGCTTTTTATTCGGATTGACCTCGGCGTGGAAATAACCGCCCTTCATCCAAAAGTCGTAAATCCGGTCCTCCACTTCGCCTGGATCATAAGTTTTCGCGAGTTCTCTCCTGTCCGCCATAACGGCTTCCCTCCCGAACGCCCGCTACCGGGCGGTTTTGCAATCGATAGGAATATATCGAATATTGTATCACAACGAAAGAAAGGCGGCAAGCCCTTTCATCGTTTTCGTTCCTCTGCATTTATGCGGCCAAAGGGCTGTACTGCAGACAGTGCCTCAACACGGCGCCCCACCGCGTTGAGACGCTGCCATCGTCACTATAGATGGCTCTTAATTCGGAAACCATCCTTGGGTTCCGCGCCGTCCTCAATGCCGATGATCGGTTTTACCCCCAGAGGGGTACCAACCATGGCACCGGCCGAGAAGAGGCGCTCACCCATCCGCAGGTATTTGAGGTCATCTACCACCGCGTAAAGTCGGATACGGCCGAACAATGCCTCCATTGGATAATATGACCGCCCTCTCCGCTCATAAATTTTGCAAGAAAAATTTGCTTTCCATTCACAACTGTTCTGATGTCCTCTGCTAAAATACATATAAAACATTTGATTTTGGCTGCAATTCCGGCAAGGAGGCCGCGGATATGGAAAATTTTGTAGAATTTCAAGACGTGTGCAAATAC
>USDZ01000060.1 GCA_900553525.1 uncultured Oscillospiraceae bacterium | reverse complement strand
TTCCGCGACACAACGGCGGCCTTTTTCATCATGAAGCTTCGTCACCACCCCGCGCGGCTTGTTCAGCATGAGATAAACCCCCGCTTCAGGCGGCGGCAGTTTTTTGCCGGATATCGTGACCAGATCCTTATGGGGATCCGCGCTGTCTCCTAGTCCGGCCGGACGGCCGTTAACACGGACCTTTCCCTGTTTAATGAGTTCTTCCGCCTTGCGTCTCGAGGCCACGCCTCGCTCAGACAGCAGTTTTTGCAATCGTATCCGCGTCATCTTTTGCCTTCATCCTTTATAATTTCCATAAATCTTCACTCCAGTCGATTTTCTCCTGCTCCAGGAGGACCGCTCGAACCGGCGCGCCGTCCACTCCCGCAATTTTCACGGGCGCGGCAAAAAGAAAATAAGTACCTGGAGTTACCTTCGACAAATCCAGGCCCTCGAGGAGTACGATCCCCGATCCGAGCAACTGCCGGTGGACAGAAGCCGTACACTCCGGCGGAGAGACCGACTGTTCCTCCACTCCGATCAATTCGAGTTCCGTGCCGGACAGCACGAATGCGGCACTCGGACTGATCTGAACATGCCCTTTAAATAAGACCCTTGGTTTGAGTTTCGGCAGCATCTCTTCGGCCTGAGCTCCTAAAAGAAGTCCATTCCCCTCGACAACGCTGCATTCCCCCACACAGGCGGTCAGAGGGATTTCATCGACTGTCTTTCCATCCGGGAAAAAATGCCAAGGAGCATCCAGATGGGTGCCGTTATGCAGGCAGGCATATAAGGCCGATACGTTACATTCGTCCCCAAGCCGCATACGATGCAGCTCCTCCACGCGGGGAGACGGATCTCCCGGATAAACTGGCGCTTGCAACAAGTTCCGGGTGATGTCGATACATTTCACATCGTTTTCTCTCCTTTTGGGGTTTATAAAAAGACGCCGACTACACTTTCGGAAAAGGCAACGCAGTATTTTGACCTTTTGACAGATATTTTCAAGTAAATCCGAACCAGACCTGCATATTCTAACAAAAACGGAAGACGGGTATTCAAGCCGTCAGGGGATGAAGGAAGTGAAATCCAACGACAAAACGATTCAATCTACCGCTTTGCGGCGCAATCCTCATGGTTTTTCTATTTTTCCCTCTGGTCTGCTCCGGCAGCGAACGGTTGTATACAGCCACTCGTAAATTCTTGGACAGCACCGGCGAATACCAGATCGCGATCGACGGAAGACCTGCCTATTCGCTCTATCTTTCAAATAACGATTCGTCCGAGCCGATGGGGTCCTATCGCCGCTATACGGATTTTTCCGAGCTCCAAATGGATTTCCCCGTCCGGGAAGATCAGATTCTGGCTCTGTTGAGCTCTGGATATCCTGTCAATATCGGAGGACTGGAGCAAACGTATAATCTAACCGATGCGGACGCCTATCAATTGACGCAGCAGGCGCTGTGGATTCTGACCGGACAAAGCGACGAATCCGAAACGCTAGAGCAATCCCCTGAACAAAGAGACTATATAAACGCCCTCCTCGCGATAGGCCGAGAAGCCGCATCCGCGGAAACCCGGCTGAATATCCACCCGGATACCGTCCGCTTTATGCGCACGGAGCAGGATTTCCGCACCAATGTCCTCCAAAGCAATTTTCTGACATCCGGATTTCTGGATTGTTCCGAACTGCCGGACAATATTCGGGTGGTATCCGAGGACGGAAGAGTCCTTGCCTCACCGATCTCCGCCGGCACACGTTTCCTCCTCACATCGGATTCCCCGGTCGAAGCCGAAACTCTGACTTTGCGGTACCTCTACCATGCTCCCCTGCTTTATCGGTATGAGACTCCTGGTGCCTCCTTAGGAACCCTTGTAAGCGTGGGATATCAAAATGTCACCCAAAGCGTCCCCATTACGTTGACAGTAGAGAAAACGGAAGAAGTACCCGAAAGCCAAAATCCAGAAACCGGAAATATCCTATTCACCGCGATAGGGATGTTCGTCCTTCTCGGGTTATGCGTTCTGCTATTCTCCATCCTTATTCGCAGACGGCGATCCTAAACGAACGATCAAACCCGCCCATTATAAAACCGAACGTTTTATGCGAATTCCTTTTTCAACAAATGGCTTGAACGGAATCGTTCAAGCCATTTGTTGCCCTAAATTTTAAAGAGGCGGAGAATCCTCGATCAGATGGAGATTTCGTGGGCAATCCGATACAATTCGAAATCAAAGGGTTTTCTCATCTGGAGCGCTTCTTCAATGTCGTAATCGACAAGATGATCGTCCTTGATGCTGACGACACGGTTACTTTTACCCTCTAACAGCAATTCAACTGCATGATAGCCCATTCGGCTAGCGATGACACGATCCCGAACCGTAGGGCTGCCGCCGCGCTGGACATGTCCAAGAATCGTCGCGCGGGTTTCAAATCCGGTGGATTCCTCAATCCGGGTGGCAAGCTCCATGACATGGCCGACACCCTCTGCGACTACGATGATGAAATGCTTTTTGCCGGTAGCCGATATTCTTTTCATCCGCTCCACAATATCCCGATCGAAGTCAAACGGAACCTCCGGAACCAGGATGCTGGTAGCACCGGCGGCAATCCCCACATTAAGGGCGAGATAGCCGGCCCGACGCCCCATAACCTCCACAACGCTACAGCGGTCGTGGGACTGGGCCGTGTCGCGGAGCTTGTCGATCATTTCAAGGCTGGTATTCAAGGCGGTGTCGTAACCGATGGTCTGCTCGCAGCAGGAAATATCGTTATCAATAGTCCCGGGAAGACCAACACAGGGAACACCCCGCTGAGTCAAGTCTTTGGCGCCACGGAACGACCCGTCGCCTCCGATGACCACCAGGCCCTCAATACCGTACTCCCGGCAGGTAGCCACTGCCTTCTGCATCCCCTCTTCCGTACAGAATTCGGGGCTGCGGGCGGTATACAGCATCGTTCCCCCCCGGTGAATAATATCCGACACACTGCGCAGATCCATCTCCATGAGGTCGCCGTTGATCAGACCGTTATAGCCCCGATACACGCCATACACCTGTACGCCTTTGCTCAAAGCGGTACGGACAACAGCACGCACAGCAGCATTCATGCCCGGTGCGTCGCCACCGCTGGTCAGAACCGCGAGTTTTTTGATAGACATCGGTATCTCTCCTTATTTCCCGCGGCACCTGCCGCTTCACAGAATGTACTTATTATACACTACTCTTCAATTGGTGTGCAAGACCGGATTTTACCGATAAATATCCCGGAAAATGTCAAAATCCGGTTTATTTGACCAATTATATCCCGGCTAATCCACGAGAGCGACATTTTCCTGCCCCAATATCGACCGCAACTCCCGCAACAAAACATCGTTGACATCCACCCAGAGCGCGTGGGGGGCCCTCACCAACTTGCCGGTGTCCGTGTAACGAAGGTAAAGCGGCTCTTCCCCATCAAACACCCGCACTACCAATAGCGCGCGTTTCCATTCATGGGAATCGGGAGACGGCACCCTCAGATACAGGCCATGTCGGGCGGATGGAAGCTTCCGTCCGTCTGGAACATGTCTCGGTTTCTTGTTAGCCGCCGCGTCAACCGGCGCAGATGTCCCGGTCAAACCTGGAATCGGCTGAGGCAATGCATCGGGCGGCGGTGCTTCATCCATCCGGTTCACAAGAATTTTGGGATCCTCATCCTCCCGCATATTAATCCGTCCCCGCACCACGACGACTCGTCCCGCCTGGAGAAGAGCGCCGCATTGGGCCAGGGCTTTGGAAAAAATGATCAGCTCAATCGACCCGGCCATATCTTCCAACGTGGCATATGCCATTTGAGAATTGCTCCGCGTGGACTTGATCTGTACAGCGGAGAGCATTCCGAGAAGCAGCACCGAATCCCCATCCGAAAACTCAACCGGCACCTCCCCCATCTCCTCCTCGAAAGCCGCTTTAATCCGGTCGATACGAGCGGCTTTCATCCGTTCATGAAGAGCGGCATAGGGCTTCATGGGATTCCCGGTCAAATACATACCGGCAACTTCTTTTTCCATCGCCAGCAACTCGTCATAGGGCATTTCGGGAAGGTCGGGCAACACCGGTTCGCTTATAGCGGCATTTTCGGGATCATCAAAGAATCCGAGCTGGCCCGCCAGATTCCGCCGGTTTTGATCGTCCAGCATCTGGAGTATCGTGTCGGAGGATTCCAGCATCTGACGGCGGTTGGCGCCCAGACCATCGAGAGAACCGCATTTAATCAGGCTTTCTAGGGCTCGACGGTTGAACTCCCGGTGAAGGGACATCCGCCGACAGAAGTCATAAAAGCTACGGAACGGCCCGTTCTCTTCCCGCTCCTTTACCAGCTCCGCGATGAGTCCGCGTCCGAGATTTTTGACAGCCAGAAGACCGAAGCGGATATGCCCGTCCGCTACTGTAAAGGCCGAAACGCTTTCGTTGACTGAAGGTGGCAGAACCGGGATGTGTAGACGTTCACATTCTCCGATATATCCCGCCACTTTTCCCGAGTCGAACACGCTGGTCAGCAGGGCGGCCATATATTCTCGGGGAAAAAAGCATTTTAAGTAGGCGGTCTGATAAGAGACCGTTGCATAGGCGGCCGCATGGGATTTATTGAATGCATAAGACGCAAAGGAAGCCATATCCTCAAAAACTGCCACCGCCACGTCGGCGGGAATCCCGCGGCGTTCACACCCCTCCACCATCACCGTTCCATTCTCATCGGTCAGGCCGTGGAGAAAAATCTCTCTTTCCCGTTCCATCACGTCGTGTTTTTTCTTAGACATGGCTCGCCGCACCACATCGGCTCGTCCGAAGGAATAGCCCGCCAATTCCCGGAAAATTTGCATAACCTGCTCCTGATACACGATACAACCGTAAGTGACGTTGAGGATAGGTTCCAGGGAAGGATGGAGATAACGCACCGCTTCAGGATGATGCCGATTATAGATGTATTTCGGAATGGAATCCATCGGCCCCGGCCGGAATAAAGCCGTGACCGCAATCAGATCTTCGAATCGATCGGGCTTGAGCTGTAGAAGTACCCGTTTCATACCGGGGGATTCGTATTGAAACACCCCGTCGCTGTTGGCCTGGGCCATCATACGGTAAACCTCCGGCGCATCCAGCGGAATATTCTCAATGGAAAAATCCGGTTTGCTTCGGTGGATCATCTCCACTGCATCCGCGATGACGGTTAGGTTGCGTAGACCGAGAAAATCCATTTTGAGAAGGCCGAGTTCTTCGAGGATCCCCATGGTATACTGGGTAGCTACAGAATCGCCGTTAAGACAAAGAGGAACGTATTCCCTCACCGGTTTTGCGGTGATGACTACCCCCGCGGCATGGGTGGAGGCGTGGCGAGGCATCCCCTCCACCTTGCGAGCCATATCGATGAGTTCCCGAACCTGAGAATCACTTTCATATTGCTGCCGCAGGTTTCTCGACTGGGAAAGGGCCTTGTCCAACGTCATGTTCAGTTCCCAGGGTACCGATTTCGCAACCGAGTCCGCCAATGCATAGGGCAACCCCATCGCCCTGGCTACATCCCGTATAGCAGCCCGGGCCGCCATAGTACCGAAGGTGACAATCTGAGCCACATGATCAGCGCCATATTTACCGATCACATAATCGATGACCTGTTGCCGTTTTTCATTACAAAAATCAATGTCGAAATCGGGCATACTGACCCGCTCAGGATTGAGAAACCGCTCAAAGAGCAGGTTGTACTTAATGGGATCAATCCCCGTAATACCGATGCAATAGGCGCATAGGCTACCCGCTCCTGATCCTCGGCCGGGACCGACCGGAATATTGTGATCCTTAGCATATTGAACAAAATCGTGGACGATCAGGTAATAGTCCACATACCCCATCTGCTCGATGGTGGAAAGCTCATATTCCAGCCGTTCCACAATTGCGGGATCGGGAGGATCCCCGTAATGCTTATACAACCCCGCGTAACAGCGTTCGCGGAAATAGGCGGCGCTGTCCCCGCCAGGAGCGTCGAACCGGGGCAGTTGAGTCTGACCGAAGGTGAGTTCGACCTGGCATCTCTCCGCGATCCGGACGGTATTGTCGAAGGCTTCAGGCAGATCGGGGAACAAAACCCGCATCTCATCCTCCGACTTTAGATAAAACTCCTCTGTTTCAAAAGCCAGGGGGTTGGGCTCGTCCACCGTCGTGTTGGTCTGAATGGAGATCAGCACACGCTGCATGCGGGCATCCTCACGGGCGAGATAATGCGCGTCGTTGGTACACACCAGTGGAATCCCCGTCTCTTTGGAGAGACGAACCAACAAAGGGCTGATGACCCTCTGCTCCTCCAGCCCATGATCCTGAAGTTCCAGGTAAAAATGGTCTTCTCCAAATATGTCGCGGTATTCCAAGGCGATTTTTTTCGCCCGTTCGGTATCTCCCTGTACAAGAGCCCGGGGAATCTCTCCCGCCAAGCAGGCTGAAAGAGCGATCAGCCCATCGTGATACTCTCTCAACAGCTCCCGATCCACCCGAGGTTTACCGTAAAATCCTTCCGTCCAAGCGGCGGAAATCATCTTTACAAGATTGTAATACCCCGTCTCGTTTTCACATAAAAGCACCAAATGAGCGTGTTCGCTGTCCGTCCCGTGTACTTTATCGAAACGGGTACGGGCGGCCACGTAAGCTTCGCATCCCAGAATCGGCTTGATCCCAGCTTTTTTCGCCTCTTTATAAAATTCGACTAGGCCGTACATGACACCGTGGTCGGTGACCGCCACGGCCTCCTGTCCCAGCGCGGCGGCCCGCTTTACCAATCCCGGAATACGGCAGGCCCCGTCGAGCAGGCTGTATTCGCTATGCACATGCAGGTGAACAAAGGCCATCCGCCTTCCCTCCTTATTTGCAGACCACGGCGGCTTTTCCAAAGCCATCGTCCGATACGAAAGCCTTACACACTTACAAACTGTCCGCAAACCTCATGATCCGGCGCAGCCGGTGATTGACACCCGAGCGGGTCATGGGGTTTTCGAGAGCTTCTCCCAGTTCCCTTAAAGAAAATTCCGGGTTTTCCAACCGAAGCCGAGCTACTTCCCGCAATTCCTCGGGAAGAGCATTCAGCCCTACCGTTCGCTCAATTTTTCGGACAGCTTCGCTTTGTTGAGCGGAGGCGGCGACGGTTTTGTCGATATTGGCGCTCTCACAGTTCGTGACTCGATTGGCGTTGTTACGGATATCTTTAATCATTTTAACGCCCATAAGCTTGAGTGCCGCTGCGGTCGCGCCCATGAGAGTCAAACAGTCCTCGATGCTTTCGCTTTCCTTAAAATATACCACATAGCCTCCCCCGCGGTGCGTCCATTTCGCCGCCAGGCCGAGCTCTGTCAATAACGTGGTCAAATCTCGACTCAAATTTAAAAAGGGAACGCTGAATTCAAGATGATAGTCCATCTCTGGATTTGTCACAGTTCCACAGGACAAAAAGGCCCCACGGACGAAAGCCGCCGGGCATTGGTCGCACTCGAGATTGGCGCGATTGAGACGCACCCCTACATCCGTCGGCGTATGTCCGAATCTTTTCAGGATACGTAAACGCGCTTCCCGGTCTGCCGCCGCTGCTGTATACAGTCCTTTTCCCTCCGTCACGACAAGAGGGGTTTGGCAGACCTCGCCGAGAAGGCCGGCATACAAACGAACCACAAATGCGTTTTCCGTTTGCAGGGACACCCGGCGTTCGGAAAAAGCATGCCCGAACTCCGCCATCCCATAGGCTTCCGCGGCACGGCAGCAGGGCCGCTCATCCTGTATGGCGGCCAACTCCTGTTTAACTTCCGATGAAAAGGACACGGGTGTTCTCCGCCTTTCACAACTTCGCAATATCCCGGTGATGGACGATAACGCGGTGGCCACCGTCCCCCACATGCTTTGCCAGCTCCTCGGCCAGTGTCACCGAGCGGTGTTTACCGCCAGTACAGCCGAACGCAATCACTAGCTGGCTTTTTCCTTCACGACGGTAAAGAGGAAGCAGATAATCGATCAAGGCATAACACCTATTTTGGAACTCCTTCGTTTCATCTTGAGCGAGCACAAAAGCACGCACCGTTTGGTCCAATCCGGTCTGATTTCTAAGGCCGTCCACATAATACGGATTGGGCAAGCAACGCACATCCAGAACGAGATCGGCTTCGGCCGGAAATCCGTATTTAAATCCAAAAGAGATGCACTGGATGACCATGGACCGGGACGGATCTCCCATAAACAGGGACGTAATCTGTTCATGCAGTTGTGAAATAGACAGCAGAGACGTGTTCATCAGAAAATCCGTCCGGTCCCGGACGGATTTTAACAGCCGTCGTTCCGCTGCAATCGCTTGAAATAGGGAACCTCCGTTATCTTCCATCAAGGGGTGTCGGCGTCGGGTTTCTTTGTAGCGGCGCAACAACACTTGATCGTCACAATCCAGAAACAATATCTTAGTTTGACTGCCTGATCCCTTCATCCTGTCCAGTTCATCAAGCAAACCCCTAAACCACTCTCCGCTCCGGACATCTATCACGATCGCCGCTTTGGAAAACGGATTTGGTGTCTGTTTGCATTGTTCCGCAAATTGGGAAAGGAGATAGGGCGGCATGTTATCCACACAGTAAAATCCCATATCCTCCAGCACATCCAATGCTCGGGACTTCCCTGCTCCGGACATTCCGGTCACGATAACAAATTCCATGATTTCCTCCCATACCGGCTGGCTCCCTGTCCGGATAAGCCCGTTATCCATCCATCCCGCGGCCCACCGCGCGGACCTCTGGTTCCAGCCGGACACCGGTCCGCCGAAACACGGTCTCCCTCACCTGTCTGGACAGCTCCAACACATCGGCACAGGTCGCACCTCCTGCGTTGATGAGGAATCCCGCATGCTTTTCACTGATCTGCGCGCCGCCGATCCGCTTCCCCTTAAGCCCGCAAGACTCGATCAGGGTTCCGGCAAAATTTCCGGGAGGGCGTTTGAAAAAGCTGCCGGCGCTGGGGTATTCCAGCGGCTGCTTTTCCCGGCGGCGGCGCAGCAGCTCCTCCATACGGGCGGCAATCTCCGCCGGATCGCCGGGGGTGAGGCGGAGGGTGGCGGACACCACCATGTCTCCCTCGTCCATGAAGACGCTGTGCCGGTATCCCAGAT
>USDZ01000059.1 GCA_900553525.1 uncultured Oscillospiraceae bacterium | reverse complement strand
TTGTCCCAGGAAACAGCCGCCGCCGAAGCTGCTCTGACCGGGGCACGGGGGGAACTCTCTTCCGCGGGAGAGGAGAAGATCCGGCTCGAGGGAGAGGTTCGCCGTCTGACGGAACAGGCAGCCATCGCTAAACGGGCGCTTGAAGAGGGAAAGGCGGAACAGGCTTCTCTACATGAACGGGCGGAAGAATGCCGCCGCATATCCATTGAGGCGGAGGATGAAGCTGCCGAAGTCCGTCTACAAAAGGAACAGGTGGAGACCGAGATCGACTCCCTGAGCGGCAACCGGGAGGAATTGTCCCGCCGCCGGGAGGAACTGTCCACCGGTATCGGGGAGATGCGGTTGCAAACGCTCGCCATCGAGAAGGAGATTGAGGCCGAACACGCCGCCATCGCGGATTTGCGTGCCCGTCTCGCGGACGAGGAGGGTGCCAGGGAATCTCTGCGCCGCCAGGAGGAGGAAC
This sequence comes from uncultured Oscillospiraceae bacterium, assembly GCA_900553525.1. Taxonomy (GTDB): domain Bacteria; phylum Bacillota; class Clostridia; order Oscillospirales; family Acutalibacteraceae; genus UMGS1623. Next base: position 8,756 of record USDZ01000059.1, on the reverse strand, counting down.
TCCGCGATACCAACAAAGCGCTCGACGAGCGTGCTGCCGCACTAACCGAACGGGCCGGTGTCCTGCGCACACAGGCGGGAGGAACTCAAGGACGGATTGAAGAGCTGATGGCCGAACGTGCAAAAGGAGAGTCTGAGCAGGCGGTTCTCCGTCAGCAGTCGCGGGATAAGGCCGACGAACGGGAAAAAGCGGGCCTGGAGGCTGCCCGTATCGAGGAAAAATGTCATACAGTCGGCCGGGAGACGGATGACGTGGTACGGCGTCTATATGAGGAATACGAACTCACCCGCAGCGAAGCCGAGGCCTCTGTTCAGCCGGCTGAAGACATACCGGCGGCGACCCGCCGCCTCTCTGAACTGAAAAACCGGATCCGCGCCCTCGGCAGCGTCAACGTGGACGCTATCGAGGAATACCGCGAGGTCAGCGAACGTTACGAGTTCTTGAGCGCTCAGGTGCGGGATGTCGAAACCTCCAAGGAGGAACTGCATCGTCTTATCGGAGACTTAACCGTGCAGATGCGGGAAATTTTTATTGACCGGTTTCGCCAGATCAACTATAATTACGGCATCGTTTTCACGGAGATGTTCGGTGGAGGCAAAGGTGAACTGAAACTCACCGATCCGGAAGACATATTGGGTTCCGGCATCGAAATGCACGTGCAGCCGCCAGGAAAAGTGATTTTGAATCTTGACGCCCTGTCCGGCGGAGAAAAGGCTTTGGCGGCTATCGCGCTGCTCTTTGCGATTCTCAAAGTGACGCCATCCCCTTTCTGCGTACTGGATGAAATCGAGGCGGCCCTTGACGATGTGAATGTGGATCGGTATGCTCAATATCTGCGGCGCATGTCGGGAAACAGCCAGTTTATCGTCATCACCCATCGGCGGGGCACTATGGAAGAGGCCGATGTCCTCTATGGTGTGACCATGCAGGAACAGGGGGTATCCAAGCTTTTGGAGCTCAGGGCCAGCGAAGTCGAGGAAAAACTCGGTATCCGGATGGACAAAACGACATAAGAGTGTTTCGTCCGCCCATCACAGGTGACGATCTGCCGGTGAAAGGAGGCGCCTTATGACAAATCGTTTGGCTGCGGATGCGTCTTTGAAAGAGCCCTGGATTGTAGCCGATGGGGTCCTGACGGAAGACCTGTACGGCCGATTTGCCCGCGCCCATCTCAAGCTGACCGGTGGCGGGCGGGCTCTGTGGATTCTGGCCGGTTTTCTGTTTGCCGTGGGGGCCTTTTTGTTGGCGCTGGATCTCTGTTTTTCCGATGGTGGGAGCGAGGTGCGGGGGACGGCACTGACCATGATGGGCTGTTCCCTTGTCATGGGACTCGCGGCATATGGGGTGCCCCGACAGAATGCTCGGTCGGTGATCGGAGCGGCCGACGGTTTTTTGGACCGGCCCTATACCCTGTGGTTTTATGAAGAGGAATATGTCGAGACCAATGCGCTGGGAGAATGGCATACCCCCTACGCCTCGTTGTATAAGGTCGTGGAAACCGACGGCCTGATCCTGCTCTATCACAACAAAACCCGCGCGGATATTTTGGAAAAAGGACGTTTTCTCAAAGGGGCTCCGGATGAACTTACGGCCTATCTGCGAGAGACATGCGGTCTATCATATAAACGGATCCAATCCGAATAGAAAGAGGTTTGCATATGGGCTTTTTCAGCAAGATCGGTGAGGGGCTCAAAAAAACACGGGATTCCCTCCTGCAGTCGATGAATGCGATGCTCCATTCCTTTACCCGCATCGACGAGGAATTGTTCGAGGAACTCGAGGAGATTCTCATTATGGGGGATGTGGGAGCCTCTACGGCCGGCCGGATCTGCGAGGAACTGCGCCGTAAAGTCAAGGAACGGGGGGAGACGGATCCCGGCCGGATTCAGAACCTGCTGGAAGAAACCGTGGCTGAGATGCTGCGGGGTGGACAGGAATTGAACCTGCATACCAAGCCGGCTGTGATCCTGGTGATCGGGGTCAACGGGGTAGGTAAGACCACCACCATTGGCAAACTCGCCGCTCGATTCCAAGCCGAAGGCAAGAAGGTGGTGCTCGGCGCCGCGGATACCTTCCGCGCCGCCGCCATCGAACAGCTTGAAATCTGGGCGGAACGGGCGGGCGCCGATATGGTCAAGCACACGCAGGGAGCTGATCCGGCCGCCGTGGTGTTCGATACCCTGTGCGCGGCCAAAGCCAGGGGAGCCGATATGGTGATCTGCGATACGGCCGGCCGGCTGCACAATAAAAAGAACCTGATGGATGAACTGGGAAAGATCACCCGGGTCATCGACCGGGAGCTGCCCGATGCGGACAAAGAGGTGCTTCTGGTTCTCGATGCCACCACCGGTCAGAACGCGGTCAACCAGGTTCGGGAGTTCCGAAACGCCGCCGGCATCACCGGCATCGTGCTGACGAAACTCGACGGAACCGCGCGGGGCGGGGTGGTTCTCACCATCCGGGAAGAATTGGATGTGCCGGTCAAATTCATCGGCGTGGGCGAAGGCGTGGATGACCTGATGCCCTTTGATCCCGATGAATTTGCCCGCGGCCTGTTCGGGGATGCGTAACAGGAATCAATTGGCTTTCCACAGCTTTTGTTGTCGGCTAATACGCATATGAATGGACATCGGAGGTATCGGTCATGCGTTTTGTTGTCGCGACCCACAACCGCAAAAAACTGGAGGAACTCTCCCGTATCCTGTCTGCGCTGGATATTGAGGCGGTGACGGGAGACCAGATCGGTGTTATGCTGAGCGAACCGGATGAGACCGGGGTTACATTTGAAGAAAACGCGCGGATCAAGGCGGAATCCGCCTGCCGGGAAACAGGGCTTCCGGCGGTGGCCGACGATTCCGGCCTGATGGTGGATGCTTTGGATGGCGCCCCGGGGGTCCATTCGGCCCGATATGCCGGGACAGGCGCCAGCGATGCGGATCGAAACGCGAAGCTGCTGAACGCTTTAAAAGACACGCCGAAAGAACGGCGTACAGCCAAATTTGTTTCGGTGATCTGCTGCGTATTTCCGGACGGAGATGTCGTGACGGCGAGGGGAGAATGTCCCGGCCGTATCGCGTATGCTCCCCGGGGGGAGGACGGCTTCGGGTACGATCCCTTGTTTATCGTAGAAGGCGGGCTTCCAGGCGCTGGCAAAACTTTTGCGGAGCTGACGGGGGAGGAAAAAGACGCGGTCAGTCACCGCGGCAATGCCCTGCGTGTTTTTTCCGCTCGTCTGCGGGAAAAATTAAACCGGTAACGGATTTAACCGAACCATACGCATAAAAGAAAGGATGTTTCGATTGCTCACCAGCAAGCAACGGGCGTTTCTGCGTTCGAAAGCCAATACCGAGGCGCCGATCCTTCATTTGGGAAAGGGAGGGATCTCCGAGACCCTTCTGCTCCAGGCGGAGGATGCTTTGACGGCGCGTGAACTGATCAAAGGCAAGGTACTGGAAACCGCGCCGCTTTCCAGCCGCGAGGCGGCGGAGCAGATCGCGCAGGCGGTTCACGCCGAGGTGGTGCAGGTGATTGGCCGCATCTTTGTCCTGTATCGCCGTCATCCCAAGGAACCAAAAATCGAGTTTCCGAAGGGCTGAACCGGTTTATACAGGGTTTCCAAAAGGACAAAGGGGAGTGGGAGAATGCCGCAGAAGATCGCGTTGTTTGGAGGTGCTTTCGACCCCATTCACAACGGGCATATCCGACTGGCGCTGGAATTTGCACGCCGGTTGGATTTGGATCGGGTCTTGCTTGTCCCTTCGTATGTACCGCCTCACAAGCTGCGCAGCGACATGGCCGGGCCTGCCGACCGTCTCGCTATGTGCCGTCTGGCGGCGGAAGCGGATCCGTGTCTAGAGGTCTCCGATCTGGAGATCGCCCGGGGCGGCGCCAGCTTTACGGCCGACACGCTGGATACGTTGCGCGGGCAGTATCCCGGCGCTTCTTGGTATCTCATTACGGGAGCGGATATGTTCTTGACTCTCGGCAGCTGGTGGCGCTTTGGGGATATCGCGGCCGAAACGGTTTTATGCGCCGCACCGCGGGATGGGGCGGGTATGGCACAATTGCGGGCTTATGCCGACGATCTGGCTAAGGTGGGGGCGCGGTGTGTAATTGAAGACATCCCTTTGTCCGACGTTTCCTCCACCGAAATCCGCAAGCGGGTGTCGGAAGGCCGTGGGATCGAGGACTTGGTTCCGGAAAGCGTTGCAGCTTATATTCGGGAACAGGGCCTGTATCGTACCCCCTCCACCGAAGGGGAGGCAGACCATGACGCGCAATATATCGAGATCATCCGAGGGCGTCTGACGCCCTCCCGATTTGAGCATTCCCTGGCTGTAGCCGATAGAGCCGTGGAGCTGGCCCGCCGCTGGGGAGCCGATCCGGCTAAGGCGCGCACAGCCGGCCTGCTTCACGACATTTTAAAAGATGCGGCGCCCGCCGCGCAGTTGCAAATCTTTCGGGATTTTGGTATACTACTGGATACTGTGGAGCGACAGGTGCAAAAGCTTTGGCACGCCAAGGCCGGTGCGGTTTTCATCGAGCGGATCCTGGGGGTTGCCGATCCCGAAATCCTGTCCGCCGTGCGCTATCACACCACAGGACACGCCGGGATGGACATTCTTGAAACGGTCATCTACCTTGCGGATTTTACCTCGTCCGATCGTGACTATCCCGATGTGGATGTGTTGAGACGGCTTTCGGACGAGGATCTCGACCAGGCCATGGCATATGCGCTGTCTTACACCATACGGGATCTGGTTCAAAAAAAACGCGCGGTTCATCCGGATACCCTGGCTTGTTACAATGAAGTCATCCTTCGCCTCTATCCCGATGAACGGCTGCCGGAATGGGAGAAATCCCACCTTCTCTGAAAAAAACCATCTCGGCTTGCCGGTCATGAAGAGGCTGTGAAACCCGACCAACAGAAAGGACTGGTCTTTCACTATGGCACAGGATAAACGCGACAGCAGTAAGAGGCCTTCCTCTTCCCGCACAGGGGCGTCGAGGCCGGCCGCCAAAAAGGCTCCGGCACGTTCATCGGCGAAAAGACCGGCATCTCGGACGGGCAGTTCATCCGCCTCTGGCCGTACCGGGCGGACGGGTGCCCCGCCGAAGTCCGGGAACCGAAACGGAACCTCTACCGCCAGGAAACCGGCGGGAACCCGAAAAAAGAATACACGCGGCCGCAAAGTGGTGCTTATCCTGTTAGTGGCCCTTATTGTGGTCAGTCTGCTGTTTATCTTTTTTACAGGGTTGTATCTCTATCGGCAAATCGCTTCGCCGAGCGACAGCGGTTCGGATACGCCCCTGAGTTCCTATGACACGACGCCGGAGACGGATGTCGATAAGGTGGCCTATTTTGCCTTCGGTTTGATGGGCTCCTCTTCTACCGATCCCACCGAACTGCTGTCTCTGGTCTGTTATGACAAGGAGGCCCAGGCTATCCGTATTCTGGAGATTCCGATGGACACCTATCTCGGGGAAGGCGATTTGTTTGCTGTAAAAAAGACCAGTGAGGTTTGGGGAAATCCGAAACCGGTGAGTTGGTGCGAGTATGAGGGCAAGCAAATATACAGCGATGAAATTGCCGACGGCAAGCACACCTATTGCGGTCAGCCGGCCACAGAAAAGGCCGGTTCGGCGAGCGGAGGCTTGATCTCGATCTTTAACGAGCAATATGCGATGCCGGTGGACAACTTCTTTTTATTGCCCCAGGAGGCATTTGTCAAGCTGGTCGATCTGGTGGACGGTGTGGATGTCCAAATCGATGGCACAGTCAAGCTTGACGGCATCACGTATGAGGCCGGTGTCCAGACGCTTGGGGGACAGGCCGCGTTGGAATATGTGTTGCAAAAAGACAGCGGTGTCGAGGGGGATATTGCCCGGATCGTGCGCCAGCGCCGGGTTATGTTAGCGCTTTTCCAGAGGCTGTCTGCCCGCGAGGTCGAGGATCTGAATGAGAACATCGTCGGTCCGCTGATGAACGGCTCGACGCCTATTCGCTGCAATTCGGGTACAGACGCGATGCGGTCCATGCTGATCGGTCCTTCCAATAGGGACATGGAGGATATGACCCTGGCTCTGGCCCTTTCGACTATGCTTCACGATATGGGCCAGATCCCGCTCGAAAATATCACGGCTTATATTATCCCTGGAGAAGCCGCATCGGCCAATTCCGTGGCCTATTATGGTATCCATCGAGCAGAACTGGCGGAACTGCTCAACTCGTCGTTCAACCCGTATGGAATGCCGGTCACAGAGGCCAATCTCCAAGTGACCGAACTGGCCGTAAACGGGACAAGCGACACCCACACCCAGGCCATGTCCGAAATCGCCATTTCTCAATCGGGCATGAAGAAACCGGAAGAAAGTTCCGCCGCTTGACGGCGCCGGGAAAAATCGGTTCAGCTTTTTAGCGGAAAGTAGGAATGGAGAATTTGGAAGTCAAAAAGATTGTCAGCGGCATCGTCACGTCGCTGGATAAACACAAAGCACAGGATATCCGGGTGATCGAGGTCACCGACGTGACCTCGATTGCGGATTACTTTGTCATCGCGGCCGGGACCAGTTCCACCCAGGTGAAATCCTTGACCGACTATGTAGAGGAGGAGATGGAGGAGAAAGGAATTCGCCCCATGAGAAAAGAGGGCTATCACTCCTCCACCTGGATTTTACTCGATTATGGAACTGTGGTGGTCCACGTCTTCCAGGAAGAAACCCGCCGTTTTTATGACCTGGAAAGGCTGTGGAAGGACGGCCGTCCGTTGGACGCTTCCGGTTTTCTGGAGGACGGACATTGACCGTGTCGGAAGATACCGGGAAATGTGGAAATCAATATAAGGCTTGAAGTCTTTTTAGGATTTCCTATCCAATTTGGAGAAAAACCTTGACGTGTGTACCCGTGTGCGATATAATACTCCTTGTATCCTTAATGAGAAAACCCCTGCTTCATGCGGAGGGAGGGAATTGGAATGTCAGAAGTCCGAGTCAAAGACAATGAAACCCTGGACAGTGCCCTGCGCAGATGGAAGAAATCGTGTGCCCGTTCCGGCGTCCTTGCCGAGGTCCGCAAGAGAGAGCATTATGAAAAGCCTTCCGTGAGACGCAAGAAGAAGTCCGAGGCTGCGCGCAAAAGAAAATACAAGTAAAGTGCAGAAAGCGGGCAGAAATGCCCGCTTTTTGGTGTTAAGAAGCCGTCTGTGTCGATTTTAGAGACGGCGCATGAGGATTAAGACGGCGAAAGGAATGCATCTATGGCGCTATTTTATCCGACGCTGTACCGCCGGCGGATCACCGATATCACCCTCGACGATTTGCGGGCGATGGGGGTGCGGGGGCTGCTGCTGGACGTGGACAATACCCTGACGTCTCACGGAAGTCAATATTTGTCACCGGAGGTTAAAGATTGGCTTGCCGAGATGCAGCGGGCGGGAATCGGTCTCACGGTGGTGTCGAACGCGCTGCCCAGCCGGGTAGCCCCCTTTGCCAATAAGCTTGGCCTGCAATATACCGCTTTTTCATGTAAACCATCTCCCATTGGATTTTGGCGGGGGATCAAACGCTTGGGATTGCCGAAACGGCGGGTTGCCGCAGTGGGGGATCAGGTATTCACCGATATTGTGGGGGCCAATCTCTGTGGCATCCCCTGTATCCAGCTTGAACCGGTCGAACTGGAGAAAGGAAAGCCCACTCTGGCCGTTAAGCGCCGGTTGGAGCGTTGGCTGAAAGAACGGCGGGACCGCAAGAGCCAGGAACGGGGGAGGTAGGCTATGAATTTGGAAAATCCGCTTTTCGGGCCTGCGGGAAGCAGCGAGTCTTTTGCGGCCGAGGGGCACACCTCCACCATGGAGGCGCCGGCCTGGCTTGCGGCAAGAGGATTGACGGCATACGAATACCAGTGCGGACACGGCGTACGTGTGAAACCCGAGACAGCATTGAAATTCGGCGCCGAAGCTCAAGCGAATGGAATCACCGTTTCTCTGCACGCTCCTTATTATATTTCCCTGGCGTCGGACGATCCGGTCAAACGGGACAATTCAGTGCGGTATATTCTGGAGAGCGCCCGGGTGGTCAGCGCCATGGGAGGGGAGAGAATCGTGGTACATCCGGGGGGACTTGGCGGCCTATCCCGCAGGGATGCTGCCGTGCTGGCGGCGGATACTCTCCGCAGGGCTCAAAGGGCTTTGGATGAAGAGGGTCTGTCCGGAATTTGTCTCTGCCCTGAGACAATGGGGAAAATCCAGCAGCTTGGAGATCTCGACGAGGTGTTGTTTTTCTGTGGCCTGGATGAACGATTCCTACCCTGCATCGACTTTGGGCACCTCAACGCCCGTACTATGGGCGGGTTGTCCTCGAAGGAGGATTTTGCGGCTGTACTCGATACCGTCCGAAACCGGCTCGGAGAAGAACGAGCCCGGCGCTTTCATGCCCATTTCTCCCGGATCGAATTCAGCAAGGGAGGAGAAAAGCGGCATCTGACTTTTGCGGAACATTTGGGCTTCGGTCCTCCGCCGGAGCCGCTCATGGAACTGATTGCGGAGCGGGCGTTGACGCCGGTCGTCATCTGTGAATCAGCCGGCACCCAAGCCGAGGATGCGGCGGTCTTACGGGATCTTTGGCTGGCCGCGCGTGGCTCATAAGCGACGATTCGGTTGACGGACCGAAAAATGGCATTTGTCGGTCCGCAACCTATGGTTGCGGATACTGCAAGCCAGAATTGGTAGCGTATTTTCGGTATGTCGGGTATACTGGGG
>USDZ01000058.1 GCA_900553525.1 uncultured Oscillospiraceae bacterium | reverse complement strand
GCTCGGTTTCGGCGGGCATGAACTCGCCGCAGGGGTCACGCTCGATTTTACCCGTATAGAAGAATTCCGGCAGGCGGTCAATGCCTACGCCGCCGCGGTTTGTCCTGAAATGCCGGTGCCCGAGCTCCGGCTTGACTGCAAGCTGCGCCCGGGACAGATTTCTCTGCCTCTTCTGGAGACGCTTGGAGCGATGGAACCCTACGGCACCGGCAATCCGGCGCCGTTGTTCGGCCTATTCGGCATGACGCTGGAGGCGGTAACGCCGGTGGGCGGTGGCAAGCATCTGCGTTTGCGGCTTTCCCGGGACGGGACGGTCCTTACCGCTATGAAATTCGGCACCGCTCCACAGGATTTCCATTTTGTCCCGGGAGACCAGGTGAATTTAGCGGTCTCCCTCGACCGCAATGAGTACCAGGGAAACGTCACGGTTTCCGTCTTTGTCAAGGATATCCGGTATGCTTCGACCAGACAGGACGACATACTCGCTTCTATGCGGGAGGCCGAGTCCGCGTTTCGGAAAGAACTGTCCGCCCCCTTGCCGGTCCCGACAAGGGATCAGGCTGGGCGGGTCTACCGTTTTCTGGCGGGGAAAAAAGGATTCCGTGGGACGGGGGAACAGCTTTTTCATATATTGCAGGACGGATCCCTTACATATACCGGTCTGCTCCTGACACTCGAGGTGCTCCGCCAGGCGGGTCTCATACAACTGGAGGATGAGGGGGACCTGCTGCAGATCGGACTTCTGCCCACAGCGGGCAAGGCGGATTTGACCGCCACCCCGCTGATGCAGTATCTGGCTTCTCTGCAGAGGGCGGAAACCGCGTAGGAGAGGATAGACATGGTACAAACTGCCGATGTGATCAGCGAACTCAAAAAGCTGATTATCAAAAGTGAAAAACCCTATGATCTGGACGCCATCGACCGGGCGATCACAGCGGCCTGCAAAGCGCATGAGGGACAGCGCCGGTCCTCCGGCGAGGCTTATGTCTGCCATCCGCTCAAGGTGGCCTGTATCCTGGTGGAACTGGGCATGGACAGCGAAACCATCGAGGCCGCCATCCTCCATGATGTGGTGGAGGATACGCCGATGGAACTGGCGGATGTGCAAAAGCAGTTCGGCCCCGAGGTGGCCGCCATGGTAGACGGGGTCACGAAAATTGAGAAGATCCCCTTTTCATCTCGGGAGGAGCAGCAGGCCGAAAACGTCCGCAAAATGCTGCTGGCCATGTCCCAGGATATCCGGGTCATCATTATCAAGCTGGCCGACCGGCTGCACAATATGCGTACCAGCGACGCCTGGCCGCCTCAAAAACGGCGGGATAAGGCCAAGGAGACGATGGATATTTACGCGCCTCTGGCCCACCGGCTGGGTATCCGGGCGGTCAAGGAAGAGCTGGAGGATATCTCGCTGCGCATCCTCGATCCGGTCGCGTACAAGGAGATCGAGGACGCCCTGGCCCTGCGGGAAGGGGAACGCAATGCTTTTTTGATGAGCATCCAGGAACGGATTCGGGAACGGCTGGCCGAATTTGAGCTTAAGCCTTTTGTTTCGGGCCGGATCAAGAGTATCACCGGTATCTACCGCAAAATGTATATGCAGGGGCGTTCATTCGAAGAAATTTACGATGTCTACGCCGTGCGGGTGATCGTGGACACGGTCAACGACTGCTATAATGTACTCGGCATCATCCACGATATGTTCCGTCCGATTCCGAACCGGTTTAAAGATTACATCTCCACTCCAAAGAGCAATATGTATCAATCCCTGCACACCACGGTCATCAGCAAAGAAAAGATCCCTTTCGAGGTGCAGATCCGTACTTGGGAGATGCATTACACGGCGGAATACGGAATCGCCGCCCATTGGAAATACAAGCTGGGCATCCAGAAAAAAGACAAACTGGAGGAACGGCTGGCCTGGGTGCGGCAGTTTATTGAAAATCAAAAGGATGTGGACGACGCCGAGGATATCGTACGGTCGATCAAGACCGACCTTTCCTTTGATGATGTGTTTGTTTTTACCCCCAAGGGCGAGGTTATCACTCTGCCGGCGGGCGCGACGGTGATCGATTTCGCTTATGCCATCCATTCCGCGGTTGGCAACCGCATGGTGGGGGCGAAGGTGGACGGTCGGATCGTTCCCTTGGATTATGAAGTCAAAACAGGGGAAATTGTGGAAATCCTCACTACATCGGCACAGGGGCACGGACCCAGCCGGGATTGGCTGAATATAGTCAAGACCGGTGAAGCCCGGAACAAGATCCGGGCCTGGTATAAAAAGGAGCGCCGGGAAGAAAACATCGAACAGGGCAGGGAAGAACTCGAGCGGGAGCTCGCCCGCAACGGCATTCGCCTGTCCGATGAGAAAATGGCCGAGTTCCTCCAAGGACAGGTCAAAAAACAGCATTGTGCGAGCCTGGAGGACTTTTACGCCGCGATCGGTTACGGCGGTGTTCTCCTGTCCCGCATCATGCCTCGGATGAAAGAAGACTATCTCAAGCTGGTAAAGGCGGAGGAGCTCCTTCTCCCAGAGCAGGTGGTCACGACGCCTCCAAGGCATCGGAACAGCGGCGGAGTCGTGATCGACGGGATGGACAACTGTCTGGTCAAGTTTGCGCGCTGCTGTAATCCGGTGCCGGGCGATGAGATTATCGGTTTCGTCACCCGCGGATTTGGGGTATCGATCCATAAAAAAGACTGTGTCAACGTCCCGAAGGATCTCGCTTCGGCGCCGGAGCCGGAACGGTGGGTACGGGTCTCCTGGGAGGATTCCGTCAGGGATGAGTTTAAGGCAACGCTTCATGTGGAGGCGTCCGACCGGATGGAACTGCTTGCGGATATCACGACCCAGCTTGCGTCCATGCATGTCATGATTCACGCCATAAACGCCCGGGAGCCGCGGGATGGGCAGACAGCGATGACCCTGACCGTGGGGGTAAACAGTCTGGATCATCTGCGGGGGGTTATCTCCCGTTTGGAGCGGATCCGGGGCGTGACCAAGATCGAACGCAGCGGCGTATAGACCGGAAAGGAAATCAAACGGATGAAAGCGGTGTTTCAGCGCGTATACTCCGCCAAAGTGACGGTGGAAGGAAAAATCACGGGAGAGATCGGCCCCGGTGCTTTGATCCTTCTGGGGGTGGAACAGGGCGATACGCCGGCTCACGCCGCGCTTATGGCGAAGAAAATCGCGGAATTGCGGGTGTTTTGCGACGATCGGGATAAGATGAATCGATCTCTGATCGATACAAACGGCGAAGTACTGGCGGTATCCAATTTCACCCTATGCGCCGACTGCCGTCACGGTCGGCGGCCCGATTTTTTCCGCGCCGCCCGTCCTGAAACGGCGGAACCTTTATATGCGCTTTTTATGGAGGAATTGCGGCGTCAAGGCGTATCCCGGGTGGAAGCCGGTCGGTTCGGTGCCCATATGCAGGTGCAGATGGAGGGCAACGGCCCGGTGACGATCCTACTGGATACACGGGACTGGATACGGGCGTCTTCCTGAATCCCGTGCAAGGCGCCGGCAGAGGAGGTTGCGTATGAAAATTCGGTGTTTAACGGTGGGAGCCATGCAGGCAAATTGCTATTTAATTTCCGACGAGAAGGGCAGAACCGCGGTGATCGATCCCGGGGACGAGGCCGGGCGGATCCTCGGCGATATACAGAAAGACGGCCTGATTGTCGAGGTGATCCTGCTCACCCATGCTCATTTTGATCATTTCCTGGCGGCGAATGCGATCTGTCAACAGACGGGAGCGTTGTTATGCGTGTATCAAACAGACGCGCCTGCTCTGACGGATCCGCGCCGGAGCCTTACGATGCTGGCAAAAAGCGAATCCGTTCCGTTCCAGGCCGATCGCCTGCTGGGGGATGGGGACGTATTGGCGGTGGGGGATCTGACTCTGGATGTCCTGCATACGCCCGGTCATACGCCGGGTAGCTGCTGTTTTTTGTGCGGTGACGCCCTTTTCTCAGGAGATACCCTTTTCGCGGGTTCGATTGGGCGCACCGACTTTCCAGGCGGAGACGACCGAGCCATGGCCGCCTCTCTCCGGATGCTGGCCTCTCTGGAGCGGAATTACCATGTCTATCCCGGTCACGGGGAGGACACAACCCTCGAACGGGAACGGATGCAGAATCCCTACTTCTAAGCGGCGGATTTACGCCTCCTGATTTGAACAAAGGTGGAGCTTCACTATGCAGCTGATCATGCAAGGGCATCAACACCGGTTTGAACTTGAAAATGTGATCCGGCTGTTTCTGCCCCAAGAAAAGGTCCGAACCGGGGAGGAACCGGCTGCTGCGGGCGAACCGGTAGCTCTTGCCAGGCTGGAAAAGAGGGCGGCCGTCACCCTCTTGACATGCCGTTTGACGGTGGGAAACTACGATCGCACCCGCGAAGCAGAAGTGGACAACGTCCATCCGGCGTATGAGACGGAATGCGAATTTCTCCTGGCCGACTGCCTGTATCGGCTGCTGGAGGAATGGACGGGAATCCGGCCACCCTGGGGTCTGGTGACGGGCGTGCGCCCGGTCAAGCTTTTGCGCCGTTTGACCCGGGAAATGGGAGAAGAAAAGGCGGTACAGGAGCTACGGGACCGTCTTCTGGTCAGTCCGGAAAAACGGGATCTCTGCCGCTGTACATTACATTATGAGGATCCGCTGCTCGCCCTGTCCCGGCCGAATTCTTACAGCCTTTATGTTTCGATCCCGTTTTGCCCGACCCGTTGCGCGTATTGTTCGTTTGTCTCCCATACGGTCGAGCGAGCGGGCAGGCTGATCGAACCGTATGTGGAACGGCTTGTCGAGGAACTGGCGGTGACCGGACAGATCGCCAAAGACCTGGGGCTGAGGCTGGAAACCGTTTATTTTGGAGGCGGGACCCCCACCTCTCTGACTGCGGCGCAGCTTTCGGTGCTGTTTCGGGCGGTGGAGGATCATTTTGACCTGTCTTGCCTGCGGGAGTACACGGTTGAGGCAGGGCGGCCGGATACCGTGACGGAGGACAAGCTGAGGACCATCAAGGCGGCAGGTGCTACCCGGATCAGCATCAATCCCCAGACGCTCCGGGAGGATGTCCTGCGCGCCATTGGACGCCGTCATACCGTCGCGCAGTTTTATGATGCGTTTGACCTGGCCCGCAGGTGCGGGCATACGAACATCAATACCGATCTCATCGCCGGCCTGACCCGAGACGATCCCGCTGGATTTGCCGAGACACTCGAGGGAATTCTCGCACTGGCGCCCGAAAGCGTAACGGTACACACGCTGTCCATAAAAAGGGCTTCGCGGCTGGTGACACAGAAGGAAACCGCAACCGCCGGCCGAGGAGCGGCCGAGATGGTGGCGTTCGCGGCCAAACGGCTGCCCCAGGCGGGATACCATCCCTATTATCTCTATCGACAGAGCCGTACGGCGGACAATCAGGAAAACGTGGGGTGGGCGCGGCCAGGCCGTGAAGGGCTTTACAATGTCTATATCATGGATGAGACCCATACCATTCTCGCCTGCGGCGCGGGGGCGGTGACCAAGCTCAAGGAACCGGGTGGAGAATATCTTGAGCGGGTTTTCAACTTTAAATTTCCTTATGAATACAATGCGCGTTTTGAGGAGATGCTCCGGCGGAAAGAAAGGATAGCCACCTTTTACGGACGTTATACGGAATGCCGAGAGGATTGACCAGACAGCCGCCTGTGTGCAGGCGGCTTTTTTTGTTCATAATTTTCTGTTACCATAGAAAGGAATCTTTGATCGGTATCATCCGGAGGAGATTTGCCATACGTATAGAATATCGGCCGAACGGAAAAGCTGGATAGGGGGCCCTGTCCGTGGACCGGTCCGGCGGATGAATCCGGTGAAAGGACTACAGCCATGAAAACATTTACACAACGGCGTCAGTTACAACTGACGGATATCAACCGGCGCGCGAAGGAGGACGCACGGCGTTTCATCGAGGAGGAAGACGCACGATACGCGGGAGAGGTCGGGCGGCTGGCCCGTCACCTCGCCGCCGGGCTTCACGGACGGCGAATCATCATGCTGTGCGGTCCGAGTTCCTCGGGGAAAACGACGACCGCCCTGCTGCTGCGGGATTCTCTGCGGGAGATGGCGGTGGATGCCCATACCGTATCCCTGGACGATTTCTACCGGGGCCGGGAACGAGCACCCGTGCTCGAGGACGGCAGTTTCGATTATGAGGCGCTTGAGGCGCTCAATCTCACCCAGCTGCAAACCTGCATGCAGGAGATCATCGAAAGCGGTTCCACCAATCTGCCGCTGTTCGACTTTAAAGCGGGACGTCCTGCGGCCAAGACCCGCCCCCTGCATATTGGGCCGGAATCGGTGGTGATTTTCGAGGGAATCCATGCGCTCAATCCGGTGTTTGAAGAGCATCTGTCGGGGGACAGCCTGTTTAAAGTATTTATCAATACCGTCACCCCGGTCTACAACGGCAGCGACAAATGGCTCAAACGGCGGGATATTCGTCTGATCCGACGGATGCTGCGGGATTATAAGTTCCGGGACAGTTCGATTCAAAACACCCTGCAGATGTGGCCTCAGGTCGTGCGGGGAGAGAATCTGTATATGTTTCCCTATGTGGATACGGCCGACATGGTGATCGATACCACCCACGCCTATGAGCCCTGCGTGCTGGGCGCCGCGCTGCTCCCCCTGCTGCGCCAGGTTCCGGCTGACTGTGCGGGGCGGGAAATCATCGATCATTTGATGGAGGCGTTGACGGATTTTCTGGAACTGCCGGGCGACCTGGTTCCACAGGATTCTCTATTGCGCGAATTTATGGGCGGGGGCCTGTATTCTTAAAAGCAAAAGACGGCGGGATTTTGGAGCTGTTGATGTTCATACATTGTTTATTGAAATTGGCGGATATATCGTCTATAATGAAGCTATCATAGAGCGAAAGGAGCCTGAGATCGATGGGAACGTTTGAAGATGTGCTGTGCAAGGCCCGGAATGTCGCGGAGTCGGCCGGAAAGAAAACGTCGGATTTTGTCGAAGTGACCAAACTGAAGATGGAAATGGCGGACACCGAGCGGGAGATTTCCTCTATCCTGGAGGGCCTCGGTCGGCTGGTATACGATGGAAAAAAAGCGGGAGAAGACGTGTCCTCCATGGTGGACGAATGCGTCGCCAAGGTGGATGACCAGTACGCCAAGCTCGATGCTCTGCGTGCGAAAGTACTCCAATATAAAAACGCCGTATGTTGCAGGGTCTGCAATACGGTCAACACCGATGATTCGGTTTTCTGCAAAAAGTGCGGCGCCAAGCTGGAGCAGCCGCCGAAGGCAGAGGAAGAAACCAAATAATCAAGACGGGGGTTCGGGTGAACCCCCTTTTTTTGGAGGGATAGAGGCTGTATGGCGATTCCATTCGAACGGTACGAAAAAGCGGCGTCGGTCATTCGGGAACGGCTGGAGGCATCCGCTGCCTCCCTGCCGGAGGTTTGTCTGGTTCTGGGTTCCGGCCTGGGGGGATTGGCCGAAGAAGTCTTGGATCCCGTCGAACTCCGTTATGAAGACATCCCCGGATTTCCCACTTCCACGGTGACGTCCCACGCGGGCAGGTTGGTACTGGGACGGCTGGCGGACCGGTCGGTGGCTGTGCTGGCGGGCCGTTTCCACTTTTACGAAGGATACGATACGGAAACGGTCGCTTTCTATGTGCGGGTGATGCATCTTCTGGGGGTCGGGAAGCTGGTGCTGACCAACGCCGCCGGAGGGGTCAACACGTCGTTCCGGGTCGGCGATCTGATGCTCATCACCGACCATATCCAGTTTTGCCTGGAAAGTCCAGCCCGCGGCGAGATCGATCCCCGGTTCGGCGACCGATTTTTCGATATGACCCGGACCTATTCCCCGACGCTGGCAGAGAGGGCCCGCCGGTGTGCCGGAGAACTGGGTATTCCGCTTCGCGAGGGCGTCTACTTCTTTATGGCGGGTCCGCAGTTTGAAACGCCGGCAGAGATCCGCGCCATCCGCCTGCTTGGCGGAGACTCAGTGGGGATGTCCACCGTTCCGGAGGCGATTGCGGCCCGTCAGTGCGGGATGGAGGTCCTTGGATTATCCTGTATCACCAATCTGGCTGCCGGCATGCAGGAAGAAGTGAGCGATCGGGAAGTGACACAAAATGCCGCGGCCGCGGCCGGTCCTTTCCGTGCGCTGGTGCAGAAAATAATCGCGGTAATTTAGAAAGGAGGCGTGGCGGATGTGGTTTGACGATATTACGGTGGTGAGGGCCGACGGCACGATCCTGCCCCATCAGACTGTGGTGGTACAGGAGTCCCGGATCACCTATGTGGGACCGGATGAGCCCTTGCTGCCTGAGGAAGAGCGGGTGGATGGTTCGGGCTGTCTGCTCATGCCGGGATTGGTCAATGCCCATACCCATGTCGCGATGACCTTGATGCGGGGCTATGGAGACGATCTGCCCCTGGATACCTGGTTGACGAAACGGATTTTCCCCTTTGAGGATAAACTGACGGGGGATGATGTCTACTGGGGCAGTTTACTGGGAATGGCGGAGATGATCGCCTCCGGGACAACCTCCTTTTCGGACATGTATTATTTCTGCGACCGGATCGCGGAGGCTGCCTTGTCCTGCGGGATCAAGGCCAATATCGGCCGGGGGATCAGCTGCTTCGACCCGACAAAGTCCTTCCGCGATCTGCCCGCCTATAGCGAGATCCGGGATCTGCTGTCGTCCATGCAGGGTGCGGGCGGCGGCCGTATCCGCATCGATGTGGCACCGCATTCCGAATACACCACCCGGCCCGATATTCTGTACGACGCCGCGGCGCTGGCGGCGGAGACCGGCGCGCGGATGCAGGTGCATCTTTCCGAGACCCGCAAGGAACAACTCGAGTGCGTGGAACGCCACGGCGTGACCCCCGCGCAGCTGCTCAAAGACACCGGCGTGCTCGAAAATCCGGTCACTCTGGCGCATGGCGTCTGGCTGACCGATCCCGACATGGAGTTGATCGCCCATGCCGGGGACGCCACGATTGCCCATTGTGCCAAGAGCAATCTGAAATTGGGCAGCGGTATCGCCCAGGTAAAAAAATGGGACGGCATGGGACTCTCCGTCGCGATCGGTACGGACTCGGCTGCCAGCAACAACGCGCTGGATATGTTTGAGGAAATGCGGACCGCCTCCCTATTGGCCAAGGGGGTGGACCAGGATCCCCTGGCGCTGCCGGCGGCTCGAACCCTGTATATGGCTACCCGCGCGGGTGCCCTGTCCCAGGGACGGGAGACGGTGGGGGACATCCTTCCCGGATATCAGGCGGATTTGGTGATGGTGGATATGCAGACGCCTTATATGACGCCTTGTCATTCCGCCGTTTCCAATCTGGTGTACGCCGCGAATGGCGGCGCGGTGCGTATGACGATGGTGGACGGCCGGGTGCTTTATCGGAACGGCGAGTTCCTGACGTTGGATATCGAACAAGTACGGGCCAGGGCAACAGAAGCCGTCG
>USDZ01000057.1 GCA_900553525.1 uncultured Oscillospiraceae bacterium | reverse complement strand
GATCATCGCGCTGCTCTACTTGGCTATGTAACAAAGCCGGGAGGATGCGGATCACTTGAGGTCTGGATCCTCCCGGCTTTTCCACAGCACGGAATTCCCGGCGTTACAGCGCCGTCCCCACGGAAGGAACAAACAGCCGGGAGAGATTGACCCCTTCCAGCTCCAGAAGCCGGCGCTTCCTGACAAGTCCGCCCGCATAGCCCGTTAGGCTTCCGTCCGATCCGACCACCCTGTGGCAGGGAATGAGGATGGAAATCGGGTTATGTCCTACCGCGCCGCCGACCGCCTGCGCGGACATGCTTTTCCGCCCCATCTCGGCCGCGACCCTTTTGCCGATCTCGCCGTAGGTCATCACCTCGCCATAAGGGATGCCACACAGGATGCGCCATACCTCCCGACGGAACTCACTGCCGGAGGGCGCGAGAGGAAGTTCGGAAATCCCGGGCCGTTCCCCGGCAAAGTAGCGATCCAACCATTGACAGGCCTTTTGCAAAACCGGGTGGTCGGCCTTTCGTACCGGTGGGCCGGACAAGGTGGCCCCAAAATATTTCTGTCCCTCCATCCAAAGCCCTGTAATATGCGTATCGTCCGCCGCGAGCGTCAAAGGCCCTACCGGCGACGAAGCATATACGGTGTTATACACGGTGTCCGCCCCTTTTTGTTTCTCATTTCAGGAAAAACGGCAGCCGGGTCGCCCCCGGCCGGTTCTCCGGCCGGTGTTTCACAAATGAGCGTAATCAATTTTTTTATCCCGAAAATAATAGTCCCTGTCGCGGTCATGGATCTCGCGCAGCACCCTGCATGGATTTCCCACCGCGACCACATGGGCAGGGATATCCTTTGTCACGATGCTCCCCGCACCGATGACGGTATCGTCCCCGATGGTCACGCCGGGAAGAAGGATGGCGCCGGCGCCGATCCAGCAGTTTTTCCCAATATGGACGGGCGCATTAAACTGGTACGCTTTTTCGCGCAGCTCCGGCAGGATCGGATGACCGGCGGTTGCCACCACCACACGCGGGCCGAACATGGTGTGGTCCCCCACATAGATATAGGTGTCGTCTACCAGTGTCAGGCCGAAATTGGCGTAGATATGGCTTCCGAAATGGACATGTTTGCCGCCAAAGTTCGCGTGAAGCGGCGGTTCGATATAACAATCTTCCCCGATTTGAGCGAACATGCTTTTGAGCAAGGCGGTCCTCTTGTCCCGTTCGGTCGGCCGGGTTTGATTGTAGTCGTAAAGACGGTCGAGACGCTGGATCTGCTCTTCCTGCAATTCTGGATCAGTCGGCAGATACAGCATGCCGCCGTGCATTTTATCCCGGATGTTCATAATGTTTCCTCCTGATGGCGTTCCGGTGCAGTTCCGCCGGGACTCCCGGCTTATGCGGCCGATATCCGCCGCCAAAAACATGTCAAACGGGACCCCAATTTCGGCGAAACCGGCTCTCTGACGCTTGCTATTGTATCATTCGGCGTCAAGGTTTGCAATAAAAAAATAGCGGATAAAAAGGATGGCCGCGCATGGCAAACAATCCTTTCCAGCTGAAAAAACGAGCCGGCAACGGCTCTAATCAACTTCTCTTTTCTGGATTTTTGTGGTATGCTGAAAACCGTTCCATCTTAAAAAGAATGAAATAGAAGCGATGCGCAGACAACCGAGAAAAAGGAGGAAGAGCACGATGCGGCTGTTTTACGGTGTGCCGGAAGATATGGAAAACTGGATGGATCTTGTGAAACAAATCAGCAGCGGCTTTCCCGGATTGGAAACGCAGGATAAGCTGGACGAGCATAAAGCAACCGTCCTCAAGTTTATGGGCAAACGGCAGGCCATCTGTGTGAAAGCTGACGCTGAGATTGTGGGCGTAATGCTGTTTTCAAGAGAGCACAATAGGATTTGTTGCCTTGGCGTCTCTCCCAATTATCGGCGGCGTGGCGTTGCCTCGATGCTCATGGATGAGGCTCTCCAAAACTTAGATAAAACCAAAGAAATCTCCGTTTGTACATTCCGGGCGGATGATGAAAAAGGCTTTGCCCCGAGAGCCCTTTACGAAAAGTATGGATTCGTGGCAGATGCTCTGGTTGAAGCCATGGGATACCCGAGCCAGACATACATCCTTCGCCCTGCCGGTTCCGAACAGTTTGAAAGACAAATGTCCGTCGGGAGGTTATAGTTTTCCGCCATCTGCCATGTCATGGGCGATTTGATTTTATGAAGATGACAAAACGGTCATGAAAATCACATAGGGGGGAAACCTAAAATGATCGGATTAAAAAGAGGAACCGTCAGGCTTTGTGACCATGAAAAAGAATGGGAAGTAGAGGCCATAAACACAATATCCCGCTTAAAAAGGATACTGGGCAGTGCCATAAAGGATATCCAGCATATAGGGAGTACGTCCATACTTTCGATAAAGGCAAAGCCTATCATCGACATTGTGGTTGCAGTGGAGCATTTTGACGATATATTGGTGCTCGAAAAGGAGTTAAAAGCGGCAGGCTTTTATTATCGCCCAAATGCCGGGCTTGAAAATCAGCTTCTTTTTGCCTGTGGTAGCTATTATGACGGCTCGGGCGATTTGCAGACACATTTTATCCATGTTGTTAAAACCAACAGTATGGACTGGATAAACTACATCAACTTCAGGGATTATCTGAACAAAACGCCGCAAGCCGCCAAAGCCTATGAGGACTTGAAAGTATCGCTTTCGCAGGCGGTTCCTATAGACAGCGGCAGAGAAAAATATCGGAAAGGCAAACACGATTTTATTGTTTACACTTTAAGAAAGGCGCTTGTGAATTCCTACCTTGGAAAAATGATCACGATAAAAGTTGATCGCCCAATCGGCAGTGTCCACCCAAAGCACCCGGATGTGATCTATCCGATCAACTATGGTTATATTCCAGGCATTTTAGGGGGCGACGGCGAGGAACTGGATGTTTATGTACTTGGTGTGGATACTCCCCTTATCGCGTTTACGGGGAAAGTGATTGGTATCGTCCATCGCCAAAACGATGTGGAGGACAAGCTGGTTGCCGCCCCGGAAGGCAGGGCATTCTCTGGTGACATGATTGCAAAGGCCGTACATTTTCAGGAACAATATTATGATATAAGAATTGAGGTGTCAGATGCGTAACCGAAATATTGAGCTGAAGAGGACCTCCTATGGAAAAGGAAGGGCTACAACGATCCTGTAACCGTTCCGTGTACCTTTCGGGAACCTCGATTATGATGAATCGGACGATGTAACCGACATTTTAACAAGATGGTCAACAAATCCAGGGCGAAGACCTCCATTTCGATGGAGGCCTTCGCCACTTTTTTATTTTAGGCGTGAGCCGGTGAGGGGCTCCGCACACTTCCAAAACAGAGAGAAAATTCGCTCAAAACAGCCTGTTTTCAACAGCAACCGACTTATTTTGTACAATACCATCCTCCGGTTGTCACTTTTTGCTTTGGTGGTTGTGAATATACAACGGAAGGGCCCCGAGTGCTTGAGACGTGATTTTTTGTATGCTATGCTGAACATACAGCAAGGGATCAATATGAATTTAGCAACTCTATATATAGAGGTAGGAGGGACATCCATGGTAGGCAACCGCACGCCGGTGTATCCGGATCTGGTTCTCATTGAAAAGGGAACCCCGCGTGCCGTTATCGTACTTTCTGAACAACCGACAGAAAAGGCTAAAGCTGCGGCCGATGATCTCTGTTCCATCCTGGAGCAGATGAGCGGGGCCCGTCTCCCCATCGTCAGCGACACCACTCCTGTGGAAGGCGCCCGTATCCTGGTGGGTGAATCCCGTGAAACCGTGGCGCTGGGGATTGAAACGCCCCACGGGTATCCCGAAAACGAACGGGTGCTCGTCCAGCGGCAAGGAGACTGCCTCGTCCTACTCGGGAACGACGATGAGGTGTTTACCGGCACCGGATTCGCCGTCACTATGTTGCTCGAAAAACTCGGTTGCGGCTGGTTCGGACCCGAAGAACTCTGGCAGGTGATCCCTCATAAGGAGACCATCGCCGTCGGGCACCTACATATCGACTACACCCCTGCGTTTGAATCCAGACAGACTTGGGTATTCCAGAAAAATCCGGATTTGGCGCGCCGCTGGTACATGGGAGGCAGCAACAAGCAGATCGACCACGCCTACCACGCCCTCTTCCCCCGGGAACAGTATTTCGAGCAGCATCCCGAATGGTACTGTCTGGTGGACGGCAAGCGCAATCCCTACATCGATTGGTGGCAGATGTGCTACTCCAATCCCGAAGTGGTGCAGGAGACCATCCGGAAGGTGGATCAGTATTTCACAGAGCATCCCGACTGCACCCAGGCGGCTCTGTCCGCGAACGATGGCTTTTTCGAGGGCTTCTGCGAATGTGAGGAATGCCGCAAAATGGGAACCCCTGGCGAAACCATGGTCCGGTTTGTCAACCAGATCGCCGAGGGGCTGGAAGAGAAGCATCCCGACCGGCAGTTGATGTTTTTCATTTATTTTCCCACCTACGATCCGCCTCGTGTCAAAATTCCTCTGCACAAAAATGTAATGCTGATGTTCTGCAAGGAATCCTGTATGTTTCATGCGGTGGATACCGGGCCGGATTGCGGGTATCATATTCGATACACATACGATTTTGGACACACCTATTACGCCCGGCCCTTCCTGGAAAACGCCAGAAAATGGATCGAGATGACCGATTGCCAGAACGTTTCCATCTGGGAGTGGTATTGTCCGGCGGCGGCGAACCCGGTTTGGAAGGATCTTCCTTGGGTGCAGGGGGATCTCGCCACCCGCAACCAGCGTTGCTTCAAGGATACGCTCGGCGCCCGGTATATCTACTACGATCAGGGCCCGGTGGAAAGTTATCACGATACCGAGGCGAGTTATCCCCTGCGCTGGCCTTTGTGGTATGTAGCGGCCAAGGGAATGTGGGATAACCGGCCGACGGCATCCGAGATCCTGATGGATGCTTGTAAAAAGCTGTTTGGTCCCGCAGCGGATGTTCTTTTCTCCTATTACAGCGGTTTGGCCGACATCAACAGAAACTGCCATGCCAAAGGCATTGCCTGGCATATGCCTGAACCTTACGAACTCTACACACCCGAAGCGATGGGGCGGATCGACCGAATTCTCGCCGGCGTGGAAGAAATACGGCCTCTGCTAAGCGAGCGCGAACGTCTGCGGGTTGAAAACCAGATCTCCCTGTGGAACAAGGCAAAAGACATCGTCAGGCAAAGTCTGCAGGATGCCCAAATCCATTCCGAATCAGAGGAGCCAATCGAACATGACAACACTGACATTTGACAAGCTGACCATTCGGTCTGGCCATCTAGGTGGAGAGAGCAGTCTGCCATCCATCCTGCCTGTTCTCAATGTACAAACCGAAAAAAGCGCCCGGCTGGACGAGGATGATGAAATTTTCTTTGACATTGGGAAAATCCGCAGCATCTTTCCCTATAACCAACAGGACCTGTACGACCGTGCGCTCGATCCCCATACCTTTCGCACGGCGGTGCTGGAAAACGATTTTCTGCGAGCGGTGTTTCTGCCGGAACTCGGCGGACGGCTGTGGTCCCTGTTTGATAAAAAGACGGGGCGGGAGTTGCTGTACGTCAACGACGTGGTGCGCTATTGCAACCTTGCGCTGCGAAACGCCTGGTTCAGCGGTGGGGTGGAATGGAACATCGGCATGATCGGGCACAGCCCCTTCACTTGTGAGCCGTTGTTCACGGCCCGCCTCGAAGCCGAGGACGGCACCCCTATCCTGCGGATGTACGAGTATGAGCGGCTGCGCGGCGTAACTTATCAGATGGATTTTTCGCTGCCGGAGGGTTCCCCTCTCTTGTTGTGTCGGATGCGGATCACCAATCTGCAGGATAAGACCATCCCCATGTATTGGTGGAGTAATATCGCGGTGCCCGAGACCCCAGACCGCCGCATCGTGGTGCCGACAGATGAGTCCTATTACAGCTTCTGGAGTACGGTGGCAAAAACCCCGATCCCGATGCGGGCGGGCAAGGATGTCACCTATCCGGTCAACACCGAGTGCTCGATGGATTACTTCTACCGTATCCCGGAGGAGAACCGAAAATACATCGCCTGTCTGGACAAGGACGGCTATGGGCTGATTCAGACTTCCACCCGCCGTTTAAAAGGACGCAAGCTATTTGTATGGGGACAAAGCGAGGGCGGACATACTTGGCAGCGGTTTCTGACGGATAAGGCCGGCGATTACGCTGAAATTCAGGCCGGGCTCGCGCGCACGCAGTACGAGTGTATTCCCATGCCGCCCCGCTCGGCTTGGGAATGGGTGGAGGGCTACGGCGCGATGTCCGCCGACCCGGCTAAAGTCCATGGCGGCTGGCCGGAGGCCCGCCGTGAAGTGGAGTGCCAGCTCGAAAAGTGTGTATCTGCAGATTTCCTAGAGGCGTATTTGACGCGTTCCCAGGCAGACTATGTGTTCAAAAGAGGGGTCCTCATCCAAAGTGGATCCGGATTCGGCGCCCTCGAAAACCTCCGCCGGCAGAAGAGTGGGGAACGGTTGCTGCCCGAACACCTGGAGTTTGGAGAACCGGGAGCCCCCCAGCGGCACTGGATGACGCTCCTTGAAACCGGCCGGCTGCCGAATCCCCAGCCTGACGAGGTTCCTCCCTCCTATCTTGTGGACGACGCCTGGTTTGCCTTAGTACGGCGTTCGCGAGAGCGGGATGAGCAGAATTGGTATGCCGCGTACATGGAAGGCCTTTTCCTTATAAGCCGGGGCGCCTATCCCGAGGCGGAGGCGTGCTTTGAGGCTTCCCGGGAGTTGCAGCCGGCGTGCTGGAACCTTTACGCTTTGGCGGTCTGCCGATACGCGCAGCAGGATACCGAAGGCGGCGTTCCCTATCTCCTGGAGGCTATGGACCGGCGTCCCAACGACATTTCTCTGGCCCGAGATGTGTTCCGGTTTTTGCAGGAGTGCGGACAATACGACCGAATCGTAGAACGCTATGCCGCCCTGCCCCTGCCGCTCCGGCAGGATGGGAAGCTCAAATTCTACCTGGCCAGCGCTTACGCGCATCTTGGGGAACTGGACAAAGCCGAGGAGCTCCTGTATGAAAACGGCTGCCTGGTAGTGCCGATTATCCGAGAAGGTGAAATGTCGCTGACCTCCCTGTGGTTTTACGTGGAAGAACAAAAACATAAAAACCGGGGTGAACCATTCGACGAGTCTACCGTGCAGCCCCCCGCTTTCCTCGATTTCCGGATGGGGGTAGCCGACGTTTAGACAGGACCAGAAACGGAGGAGTGCCCTTTGCTGCGTGGACTGAAGTTTCATTTTGATAATGAATATGTCTCCGAACCAGTCCGCTACGGTCCGGTCCTGCTTTGGCAGATTGGGGACATTGGATGCGATCCCGGATACCTGGTCAAAGACCATGAGCAGTATTGCTATGAGATCACCTGTGTGGTGGGGGGATGCGGCACCATTTCAAGCGGCGGCCCCGAATATCCGATCCGCAAGGGACAACTCTATCTCAATCGCCCGGGTGAAATCCACCATATTCGGTCTGATCTGATGGATCCTATACGGTATTTTTATATCGGATTCGATTTTGACCGCGCTCATATGGACCCGATGTGGACGGCGATCAAAAAATCGTTGGATGCCTGTGAGCAACCTCTGGTAGAGGATCTGTTCGACATCAACGCCTCTTTTTCCGCCGCATTCAACGAAATGATGACCAAGGATGACGTGGCGCAGGAACTCATACGCAGCTCGATTTACCAGATCCTGCTGCTGGCCTATCGGGCTTTCAACCGCAAGAAACCGCAGCGCTATATTTCTGGACCGTCGACGGAGCAGGCGAGCCGGCTGATTTATTCGATCATCAACTATATCGACGCCAATATCTGCGCCATCGAATACCTCCACGACATCAGCAACCAGGTGGGATACAGTTATACCTATATCTCCCGTCTTTTCACCAAGGTCGTGGGTAAATCCCTGCAGGCTTATTACAACGAGAAACGCTTTGATAAGGCGGTTAGCCTGCTCAAGATGGGGATGCAGAGCAAGGATATTGCAAACCTGCTGAAATACAAGACGCTCAACAGTTTCAGCAAGGCCTTCAGCAACCATTTTGGCATGTCTCCTTCTGAGTATCGGGATATGCTTAAACAGCAGGAAAACGAGGCACATACGAGTGAACTTCCCTGAGGGGCACCCGGTTCGCCGTCAATAACTTTGTAGTAGAAATGAGGCCAGTCATGAAAATCATGGGACTTCATTGCGGAAGGTCTAGTATTCGGGGGTTGGTGTGCAACCACAACGGCCGTATACTCAATACCGCACGAATGGCTGTTTCAGCGGAAAATGGCGCGATCCCCTATATTCAGAATATCCAATCCTTAATTAATACCCTGGCGCAGCCAAACGCCGGCATTGATTGCGTTGGCATCGTTGCCTCCGGGCAGATCAGCCCGCAAAGCGGCCTGGTTACGAAAACCGTAATCCCTGGTTTTCTCGGCACCGACCTGCGGGCTCTGGTCCAGTCGGTACTTGACACCGAGGTGTATGTGGAAAACTGCGCCAATGCGGCCTTGATTGGCGAGCATTGGCTCGGAGCGGCAAAAAAGTACCGGGATGTTGTGCTGATCAGGCTGAATAGTGAAGTGGAATTTGCTGCTATGATCGACGGCCAACTCCAGCCGGATGCTGCGGCCGACCGCGCCCGCCTTCTCCTCTCACTTCCGGACAGCGGTGCCGCCATCTCCGCGGACGGCCTATCCCATCATCTGGAACAGGCCCTTGGACACAGCGCCTGTTTTGAAGAATATCAAGAGCTGTACCGGAAGGGCCATCCGGGTATCACAGTGGTCATCCGCGAATTTGCGGCGCGGCTCGCAGAGGCGTTATGCCATGTGGACGAGCTGAAAAAACCCGAGATCATCCTCGTAAGCGGAGAACTGGCCGTCTGGTTTGAATCTCTGTGCCCGCTTCTCAAAACAGAAATGGCCGCCCGGGGAATCTGTGTGCCCGTCCGGGAAGGCCTTCTCGGAGCCGACGCAGCCCCTCTCGGCTCGGTGCGGCTCTGCCTCGACCACTTTAAGAAACAAGAAACGGTCTCGACCGGCGAGCCCGACCGCCAGCGGAGCGTGATGCAGGCGGCACATTCCACCACCATGAACGGACCCACTCGTCTATAACCTGCGGTAATACGAAAGGAATGGACCGAAACATGAAACGATTACAATCCGGGTTATCCGTTCTCATGGCGCTGCTGATCGCCGTGCCCTTTTTCTCCGGGACGACAGCTGCGGCGCAGGATGACGATCAAAATATTCCCGATTACAGCGGACGATCGGACAGCTTCGTGAAGTACCTCGCCACCATTGAGGACCGTCCCGCTGCCGATGTGACCCTCTCCCTGAACGTGGCTGACGCCGTTCTTTCCCCCGCCCTTTCGGAAAAAATGGAAGGCGATAGCGCCATCCGGATCGAGACCGGTGGGTACGTGGAGTGGACTTTCTCCGCCGACAAAAGCGGGGTCTATGAAATCCATCTCTCTTATCTTGCCTCCACAGGCAAGGGGCGCAAACCTCAGATCACGCTAGAGTTTGACGGCAGCGTGCCCTATACCGAGGC
>USDZ01000056.1 GCA_900553525.1 uncultured Oscillospiraceae bacterium | reverse complement strand
TATTTTTTCCTTTATTCACTCTTTTGGAAGACCTGGGCTATCTCCCGCGGGTGGCTTTCAATCTGGACAAATATTTCAAAAAAGCCTGTACCTGCGGGAAACAGGCTTTAACCATGGCGATGGGTTTCGGCTGTAATGCTGCGGGAGTGGTAGGGTGCCGGATTATTGATTCCCCCCGAGAGCGCCTGATCGCCACCATCACCAACAGTTTTGTTCCCTGCAACGGACGTTTTCCAACCATGATTGCGATTATCTCCATGTTTTTCATTGGGAGCAGCGCGGGATTCGGCTCTTCTCTGCTGTCGGCGGTTGTACTTACTGCAGTCATTCTTCTGGGCATTTTGATGACCTTGTTTATATCCCGTCTACTATCCAAAACCGTTCTCAAAGGAGTTCCTTCGTCTTTTACTCTGGAACTGCCGCCTTATAGGCGTCCCCAGATCGGCAAGGTAATCGTTCGATCCATTTTTGACCGTACTCTGTTCGTATTGGGGAGGGCGGCGTCGGTTGCCGCTCCTGCTGGTCTGTTGATCTGGATCATGGCCAATGTGATGGTGGGGGATAGGAGCCTCCTGGCCCATTGTTCCGCCTTTTTGGATCCTTTTGCCCACCTTCTCGGCATGGACGGTGTGATCCTGATGGCTTTTATTCTTGGCTTCCCAGCAAACGAGGTGGTGTTTCCCATCATCATCATGGCTTACATGGCAGAGGGGACCCTGACCGATATGAATAATCTGTCCGAACTGCATACCCTGCTGACGGCGAACGGCTGGACCCCTGTGACGGCGATTTGCACTCTGCTTTTTTCCCTGATGCATTGGCCCTGTTCCACCACCTGTATGACGATACACAAAGAAACGGCGAGCTTGAAATGGACGGCGGCATCCATCCTCATCCCCACCGCAGTTGGTATGACCTTCTGCTTCCTGATCGCCACCGCAGCACACCTGTGCGGAATCGGCTGATGGAATCTCTGCCGAGTTTGTATAAGATACGCTTGAATCCCTGCTGTAAAAACTCCCGGAAGCCAGATGGCTTCCGGGAGTCATTAAATGTAAAATGCATCATTTGAAAATACGAATTGAAAGGATCAGTCCCTCAAGATAACTTCAGTTCGTTATACACTTGACGCAATGTTTCACAGGACTGATGGAACTTGGCGGATTCCTCTTCATTTAAAGAGAGGGACAGTACCCGCTGAATTCCGTTTCGGTTGACAATACAGGGCACGCCGGTAAAGACATCGCTTTCTCCGTATTCGCCCCGGAGCATGGCGGAAACCGTCAACACACTGCTCTCATCGCCGAAAATCGCACGCGTGATCCGAACGAGGGCCATACCGATTCCATAATAGGTGGCGTTTTTCGCTTTGATAATTTGCTGGGCCGCGCCTCGGACCTCCTCGCTGATTTTTTCCATGTCTTCTACAGCACATCGGCCGTTTGAATCCCGGCAGACATCCAAAATAGGTTTTGTGGCGAGCATCGCCTGGGACCAGGGGACGAATTCGCTGTCTCCATGTTCTCCCATCACATAGGCGTGCATGTTCCGAGGATCGACGGAAAAATATTCTCCCAGAAGATAGCGGAGCCGGGCAGTATCCAAAGCTGTACCGCTCCCCAGCACCCGGCGGGGATTAAAGCCGGAAAGAACGCAGGTGATACGGGTCATGATATCGACCGGATTGGTCGCAACCAGGAAGATGCCATTGAAGCCGGACTCCGTAACCGGGCCTACGATAGAACGAAATACCTTGGCGTTCCGTTGAAGGAGATCCAGTCGGGACTCCCCGGGTTTTTGCGCAACACCGGCACAGATAACAACAATATCGGCATTTTCGCAATCGGAATAGTCCCCTGCAATGATTTTCATATGGGAAGCGGAGAAAGCCAAACCGTGGTTGAGATCCATCGCCTCTCCCAAAGCCCGCTCCTTATTCAGATCTATAAGCACCAATTCATCACAGGCGTTTTGATTGAGAAGAGCATAGGCATAGCTCATCCCCACCATGCCGGTTCCCACCAGGACCACTTTTCGGTTATCCCTAGACATCGTGCATTCCTCCCCTATTGCCGTGGCAAATCAACCCGTCTTAGTATACACGGTAAACGATGAGGTTATACAGAGATAGAGTACCGGAAACCTGTATCCCTTTCCTTACTGAGAGAATTGCGCCATAACCGAATTCGGTCCCTGTCGCCATTGCTTATTCGATGGGACTCCAATATTTTTTGCAGGGTTCCGCGAAGAACAGGCAGTTCCAGATTTCCGCCTAATAAAAACGCCTCTGTCAGATCTGGAAAACGGATATAACATTCCGCCGCCGCCCAGGATACAGCGGTTCGGGCTGCCGGCTCTCTGCATTCCACCCGACCTAACAGAGACAACACGGCGGACAGATGATCCTCATCTATAAAATAAAGCAGCAACATCACAACCCCAAACCGGACGGCGTAGGTTTGTTGACTGGCCAGATAAGGTTGAAGGAAAGACCACCACGATTCCGGATGCTCGTGTACAGCTTTCAATCCGGAACAGAAACTGTCGCAAACTGACCAGTTGTCGATTTTGGGCACAAATACAACCGTGCGGGACTGCCGTTCATCCACAGGCATATCGGCATATCCGATTACCATACCTTGAAGAAGAATTTCCTCAAAACTATCGTTTGAAGCTGTGTCTAGATAAAAATGCCAGTCTTTCCGGGCCAACTCTCGGGCGATTTTTCGCAGTAGCGGAAGCCGGACACCGAGCAACGGGGTTCCCTTTGGCAACAGACCAGAAGAAAAAGCTTGATAGTCCGGTTCGGCAAGGCTTTCCAAACGATGACGCAACGACTGGTTTATTAGAGCCACCCCTTTCTATGCCATCCAATGACGTTCAAGTCAAGATCAGGGGATGGCTCTCTTTACAAAAGCCCGGGATTCCGCCGATAGGAGACCGGTGTGCGTCCGGTCACTTTACGAAAAGATTTATAAAAATTGGTGCTGTTGTTAAACCCGCAGGCCATGGCGACTTCCGTCATGCTCATGTCTGTAGTGCAGATCAGTTCAATGGCCCTCTGAATCCGTTTATGTACAATATATTCCACTGGAGACAGCCCGTTGAATCGTTTAAAAAGGGTGGAAAAGTAAGCAGGACTGACGTGGGCAATGGAGGCAAGATGGGCAAGGCGCAACTCGCTGTCAAGATGTTCATTAATATACTGTAGAACCGCATTAAGCTGGGCGATATCCGTTTCATGTAAGGAACGGCCCGTCTTATTTCTGTCAATGTAGTCATAATTGCGGATGATTTCAGTGAAAATCGTTTGTAATTTAATCTTGACGATAAGTTCATAGCACACGCGCTGTTCAAGAAATTCATGATATATTTCCTGCATCAATTCGGCTATCCGATGAGTTGCCGGATTATTTCGATCCAAGCGGTGGCTGAATGTATGGCTTCTTTGGAAAAAAATTAGGAGAAAATTGTAATCAAGGTCGCTGGACAGAGCGTTCCAGATAAAAGATGGATAAAAATGAATCACCAAATGGGTGATGGACTGACCGTCTTCCAGCACAAGCCCATGCGGATCGGTGTTGTTAAATAGAAAGACATCTCCCGGGCGAATATCATACACCCGCTCGCCTACATGGTAGAGGCATTGTCCCTTTAATACACAGGAAATCTCTAGCTGCGGATGGACATGAATATCCGCCGTATATGGGCCAACGATATGGTGTCGGCCCATATTGATCAGGGTATTGCCGTTTTTTTCCGCAATTGTCATTGAGGTGAACGAACTTGATTCAACCGAAGTTTCTTGAATCCCTTCAGACATAACCACACCTCCATTTCCCATGTATTGTTAGTATACCGATTTTTTTATACGAAGTCAACGGAATGAGTTAAGATCCACTTTTAAAAATGCGGATTTAACCCGTATAAAACGGATGAACCCCGTTAAAAATAAGAGCGATGCGACGGTATGTGGTCTGTATAGCATGTGCCGTGGTATCCCATCATTCAAACACACTGTAACTTACAGGAGGAGCATCATGAACAACCAGAACAACAACCAGAACAATCAGAACCAGCAGAATCCTCAGAACAAGAAAAATCAGAACGCGCAGAACAAGAATCAGCAAAATCCCCAGAATAAGCAGAACCGGCAGGAAAACTTCTAATTTTCGTTTTAAACATTCGGACGGCGCCGCAGTTAAAATCTGCGGCGCCGTGCCTTTTTAGTTAACGGGAGATATTATCACAGATGTTTTTTATGTTCCTCCTGTTTTTTACACCGATTTCTCCGTGTGACCTATCGGAAATTGAACCATAACAAAGATTGGGCGGAAACCCAGGAAGACCAAATCCTGGCGTATTTCCTGAAATCCATTACCCCATTTGGATAAATTAAGAGCCTATAAATCCAAAAGAGGATCTTGTATCCTGAATTCGGTTGTGTTACAATAACGGAAGTGTGCAAAATTTGGGGCGGATACTTTCACAATTCGTTCTGTCCCAAAGGCGGTAATGGCGTCTGTTCACAAAGGCGGCCAAATCTACATAGAAGGGCGATTCTGCTAATGGGGAAAAAAATCACTATTCTGGGCGCCGGTAACGTTGGCGCAACTATAGCCTATACATTGGCTGTCGACGGTATGGCGTCGGAGATTGTGCTGGTGGATATAAATCAAGATAAGGCAAAAGGCGAGGCGCTTGATATCCATCAGGGCACGCCGCTTTGCCCGCCTGTAGATATTCACGACGGGGATGTCGCCTCAGCGGCGGGTTCGGATATCGTGGTGGTAACGGTGGGATCGGCCCGCAAGCCGGGTCAGTCCCGGATTGATCTGGCCCAAGGCAATGTCAACATCATCAAAAGTCTGATGCCGGAGGTGGTTCGGACGGCTCCCGACGCGATCTATGTGGTGGTGAGCAATCCCGTGGATGTGTTGACTTATGCTCTCATCAAGACAACGGGATTGCCTCCTTCCCAGGTAATGGGGACAGGGACTATGCTCGATTCCAGTCGTCTGCGCGCAAGCTTGGCCAAACATGTGGGGCTCAATCCACAGAATATCCACGCCTATGTATTTGGGGAACACGGGGATTCTTCTTTGATTCCTTGGTCGCTGACAACGATTGCCGGAATGCCGATGACCGATTATTGTACCTATATCTGCAGCCGGCACAATTTGTGCGGCAAAGAAGAACTCCGGGATATTGAGGAAGACGTACGTACAGCAGGAGCCAAAGTGATCGGACTCAAAGGAGCGACGTTCTATGCGATCGCGTTGGCTGTTCGGCACATCTGTAATGGTATTCTGCGGGATATGCATGCGGTGATGACGGTTTCAGGATTGTTGGAAGGACAGTATGGAATATCCGATGTTTGCCTGAGTCTGCCGCATGTCATCGGCAATCGGGGGATTGAGGACATGCTGACGCCTCCCTTGACCGATACGGAACTGGAACAACTGAAAAACAGTGCCGATGTGTTGCGGGGTGTCTTATCCTCGCTGGACATTGGCTGATGAAAGGAGATACAAAAATGGATTATGCTGCCGAGTCCCTGAAACTGCATGAAAAATGGAAAGGGAAAATCGAGGTGATATGCCGGGCCCCATTGAACACCCGCGACGATCTATCCCTAGCGTATACGCCGGGGGTTGCCCAGCCTTGCCTGGAAATTCAAAAAGATGTCAACAAAAGCTATGACTTGACCCGCCGTTCCAATCTTGTAGCGGTAGTCACCGATGGAACAGCGGTGCTTGGTCTTGGGGACATTGGTCCGGAGGCTGGTATGCCGGTCATGGAGGGAAAATGCGCCCTGTTTAAAGCTTTTGGAGATGTGGACGCCATTCCGCTGTGTGTGCGCTCCAAGGATGTGGACGACATTGTTCGCACTATACAGCTACTAGCCGGTAGTTTCGGCGGCGTTAATTTGGAAGATATTTCGGCTCCGCGATGCTTTGAAATCGAACGCCGGCTTAAAGAGACCTGTGATATTCCGATCTTTCATGACGATCAGCATGGGACGGCTGTGGTGACTTTGGCAGCCCTTCTCAATGCACTAAAGCTTACCGGTAGAAAGATCGAAGAAATCCGTGTGGTGACCAGCGGGGCTGGTGCCGCTGGGATCGCCATCATCCGTCTGCTAATCGCTATGGGCCTGAAAGATGTCGTGCTGTGTGATCGGAAAGGCGCGATCTACAAGGGGCGCGATGGTCTTAATGCCGAAAAAGCTGAAATGGCGGAAATCACCAATCAGGAAGGCCGAAAAGGAACATTGGCCGAGGTGCTCAAAGGCGCGGATGTCTTCATCGGTGTATCGGCTCCTGGCTGCGTTACACCTGAGATGGTGCGTTCCATGAATCCGAATCCGATCCTCTTCCCGATGGCCAATCCCGTTCCGGAAATCATGCCGGATTTGGCCAAGGAAGCAGGGGCGGCTGTTGTTGGAACCGGTCGCAGTGATTTTCCCAATCAGATCAACAACGTTCTGGCTTTTCCCGGTATTTTCCGTGGGGCGCTGGATGTGCGGGCGAGCGACATCAATGACGAGATGAAAATCGCTGCAGCATACGCGATTGCCGGATTTGTCACAGAAGATAAATTAAATCCCGACTATATCATTCCAAGTGCGCTTGATCGTACGGTTGCCCAGGCAGTAGCAAAAGCGGTGGCTGAGGCTGCGCGTAAGACTGGAGTGGCTCGGATTTAAACGGGGGATAAAGCCCTACAGATAAGATATACGAAAAACGGTGCAGCTGATCGGTCGCACCGTTTTTCGTATACGACATGCCAACCTGGAACAGAGAATAAATATTATTCCCTCATCTCCGGAGCGGTTGTACACGATTGATTTGGAATGGCGTTTTTCCAGACCAACCATTGAAGCCGATCTGCCTACAACAAGAAACGCCAAAAAGTCCGGCGCCTCTCAAACCTCTTTTACCCATATCGGCTTATAGTATCTCATAGATTTTTTAATTTTCCATAATAGATGTTATCTTTTTTCAAGATCATTTTAGAGGAGTGGTCGGCTGTGATTTTTGAAAATATGGACCGAATTGTTTTTGCGGGCGATTCTGTTACCGATATGGACAGCCAGAATCCCGTCGGTGAAGGCCTTTTTGATAATGTGGGCAGAGGCTATGTTCGTGTTATTGAAAACATGCTTGCGGCCTTTTATCCCGAAATCAAAGTGCGAGTTACCAACTCCGGTATTTCGGGAAACACCAGCCGCGATCTGCTTGAGAGATTCGACCGCGATGTTGTAAATTTGAATCCCAATTGGGTTTCCATTTGCATTGGCATCAACGATGTTTGGCGCCAATTTGACAGCCCGGCTATTCCGGACCGCCAAGTGATGCCCGATGAATATGAGCAAAACCTTGAGACCATGATACGCAAGGTACAAGGCCGTGTTAAAGGCATTTTTATTCTGACTCCGTATATCATGGAGCCAAATTCCGAGGATATGATGCGCCGCCGCATGAATGAGTATGTCGAAATTTGCAGAAAGCTTGCCCTGAAGTATAACTGCACGTTTGTCGATTTCCAGAAGATGTATGAGGATTATTGCAAGATCCGTCATTCTTCCTTTATTGCTTGGGATAGAATCCATCCCAACCAGATCGGCGCTACGTTAATGGCAAAAGAATTCCTCAAAGCGTGCGATTTTGATTATAACCGATAAAAATCACAAACACATTTTCGAAAAACAAAGGAAGCCCCTTGTAATAAGCCAAATACGGCTTGTTACAAGGGGTTAGTTTTTGTCAGCAGGTAGCAAAAGAGATGCCTGCGAAAATTTTAAACAAACTTGAACCCGCAAGGATAAGGGGGATGCGGACGATTTATTGGACTGAATACCCCTGGAAGGGATAAGGCATGTATTTAGAAGAAGAGTATCGCAGAGCACTTGAAGTTTACAAAGAAACCAAATCTGTAACACGAACAATAGCGATTTTGTGATATCCGGCAGGCAGGCAAACTCTGTATAACTGGATCAATAGGGAACAGATGGTTCCCGAAGAAAAGTGTACGTTTCGAGGCTATAATACACCGGAGCACCCCAGACATCCTCCTCTGGAGTTAAAACTTGAGGTATTACATGGATATCGTAGAATTAAGATGGTATTGAACCGAGGGGGTTATAATACTGTCCGAAAAGGTAATACGCAGAATCATGCGTGAAAATGGATTGCGAGTGAAAGGCAAAAACGAAAAGAAATACTGCTCCTACAAAGGAGAAATCAGCCCGGAAGTTCCGAATATCATCCAAAGGGATTTCAAAGCCGACAAACCAAACCAGAAGTGGCTGACCGATGTGACAGAGTTCTCTATCCCAGCGGGAAAGATATATCTGTCCGAAGATGATCGATTGCTATGATGGCATGCCAGTGGCATGGAGCATTAGCCGCAGGCCAGACGCACAACTGGTCAATACGATGCTTGATTGCGCAATCCGCACTTTTCCGGAAAACGTGCACCCCATCGTCCATTCGGATCGGGGATGTCACTACCGATGGCCCGGCTGGATCGAGCGAATGTGCAAAGCCGGACTGGTCAGGTCAATATCTGAAAAGGGATGTTCCCCAGACAATTCAGCCTGTGAAGGATTATTTGGAAGAATGAAGAACGAGATGTTCTATGGCCGTTCCTGGCAAGGTGGAACATTGGATGAATTCATCCAACAGGTCAATGAATATATGATATGGTATCGGGACACTCGAATCAAGGTATCTCTTGGTGGTATGAACCCAGCGGAATTTCGAATCAAAATAGGGTTAGGCGTTTCGTCCAATAAACCGTCCGTCCCCGACCTGCCAGTGAATCAGACGGCGCATATCGCCTTCACCAGACTCAGTTGAGACCCTGTTCTCCCACCTGTTGGAACAGGCGAGCAACTTCCGCTTGGAGAGCTCGATTTTCAGGCAATTCCAAAGCCGGATCCTTCTCTACTAGTTGCGCGGCGGCCTCCTGTGCCTCCTGGAATAGGGGCATATCCCCCATCAGATCCGCAATTTTAAGGTCCGGGAGACCATGCTGACGGCTGCCGAAGAAGTCTCCGGGACCCCGTAGTTTTAGATCTTCATCCGCGATGTGGAACCCGTCGTTTGTCTGACACATGACCCGCAGACGCCGAACCGCTTCCTCGTTTTTGGCGTCGGAGATGAGGATACAGGACGAGGCGTGGCGGCCTCGTCCCACCCGGCCGCGGAGCTGATGGAGTTGTGCGAGACCGAAGCGTTCGGCATTTTCGACAACCATGATGACGGCGTTGGGGACATCCACTCCTACTTCGATGACGGTGGTGGAGATGAGAACCTGGATTTTGCCAGCCGCGAAATCCCGCATGACGGTATCCTTCTCGGCTGCCTTCATCCGTCCATGGAGCAGCCCGAGGATATAGGAACGCAGAGGCCCCGAGGCGAGTTTTTCGAAATAGGCTGAGGCGGACGCAAGTCCGGTTTCCCCGTCCTCGACCAGAGGGCATACGACGTAAGCCTGACGGCCTTGATCAAGATGTTTTCGCACATAGGCGTACGCCCTCTCCCGTTTATCGCTGCCCACCGCATAGGTGGCGACTGGCTGGCGGCCGGGGGGCATCTCGTCAAGGATCGTAACATCCAGATCCCCATAC